>NZ_JBLKKY010000002.1:0-153161 GCF_059438195.1 Paraconexibacter sp. | reverse complement strand
GTCCTCCTCGCGCTCGCCGCGGCCGCATGGCTGCGGCCCCGTGCGCCGGAGAGCGCGCTCGAGGTCGCCGCGGAGGGCCCGGCGCTCGGGGCGGAGTCGGCGCTCGCCGACTGGCTGCCGGCGCCCGTCGGCGACGAGCTGCGGCTCGCGGTCTTCACGTCCGCGACCTGCCGCATCTGCCGTGAGCTCGCCCCGGCGCTCGGCGCCATCGTCGAGGAGGGCGACGTCGTCCTGCGCACCTACGAAGAGGAGCGCGACCGCGAGGTGTGGGCGGCCGCGGAGGTTCCCGGCGCGCCGTTCGCCGTCGTCGTCGACCCCGAGGGTCGCGTCGTCGCGAAGGGCACCGTGAACACCGCGCGCCAGCTCTCGTCGGTCGTCGAGGTCGCGCGGGAGCGGTACGCGACGCTCGGCGAGATGACCTCGCGCCGCACGGTCCTCGCACGGGCGGCGACCGTCGCCGGCTCGGCGGCCGTCGCCTCGTCGGTCGGCTCGCTCGTCGCACCCGGCGAGGCCGACGCCTACCACTTCTGCGGCCACATCTACACGACCGACGGCTGCCCGCACCCCACGGGGCTGCCGCGGATCGACGCGAAGGGCCGCCCGCTGCGCGCCGGCGACGGCGCGAAGGTCGACGATCTCGGGCGCCCGATCGACGACGACGGCTTCCCTCTCTCCGACGACGGCGAGCGCCTCACCGACACCGACGGGCGCCCGCTGCCGCCCGCCACCCGCAGCCGGGTCTGCGACGAGGTCGCCCGGCGCTTCCGCCTCAAGACGCGGATCGACGGCTCGTGGCACCGCTGCTGCGACGGCCGCGTCCGCAAGCTCGTCGACTGCTGCACGGCGACGGGGACCCGCCGCATCAACGGCGACCGGGCGCTCGAGGGCTACTGCTACGAGGGCCGCCGGGTCTTCTGCGTCCTGTACTACGACACGAAGGTGCCATGCTGACCGCGCTCGCCATCGCCGCGGCCGTCGCGGGAGCCGTCGGCTCCTGGTCGCCCTGCGGCCTCTCGATGATCGCGACCCTCGGCCCGTCCGGTCACGCGGGCGGCGTGCGGCGGACGGTCGGCGCCCTCGTCGCGTTCGTCCCCGGCGCGCTCGCCGGCGGAGTGCTCACGTTCGGCACCCTCGCGCTCGCCGGGTCGCTCCTCGGCGGCGAGGGCACCGCAGCGGCGGCGGTCGCCGCCGCCGTCACGCTCGCGGCGGCCGCGGTCCTCGAGGTGCGCGGGACGGCGATCGTCCCGCAGGTGCGCCGGCAGGTTCCCGAGCACTGGCGGCGGGCGCTGCCCCTGCCCGTCGCCGCCGGCGGCTACGGCGTGCTCCTCGGGCTCGGCTTCACGACCTACGTCCTGACCTTCGCCCTGCCCGCGCTCGCCGCGACGTGCGTCGCGCTCGGCGACCCCGTCGCCGGGCTCGTCGTCGGCCTGGCGTTCGGGCTCGGTCGGGCGCTGCCCGTGGTCGTCCTCGCGCCGCTCGCCCACCGCGACGTCGGCGAGTCCGCGCTCGTGCTCATGTCCGAGCGCCCCGCGGCGCTGCGGGCTCTGCGCACCGCCGCCGGCGTGACGCTCGCCGCCGGCGCCGTCGTCCTCGCCGCAGGGGCGGCCTGAGCCATGGCCGAGCTCGTCGCGAGGAGCGGGACCGACCCGAGCGCGTCCGCGTCGGACATCGCGTGGCAGACCCCCGACTCGACGGGCGTCTTCTCGCGCGACGGCGAGCTCACGCGGCTCACCGGGACGCACCCGGCGCTCGGCGGCGGGCTCGTCGCGGAGCGCCGCGACGGGGCGATCCACGTCACGAGCCTCGACACCGGCGTCGAGCTCAACGCGTTCCCCGAGGCGGGCGCCGGCCCGTTCGCGATCTCGTCGTCGTGGCTCGTCGTGCGCGTCGGTGACGACCGCGAGGACCGGCTCGTCGCGATCTCGCTCGCTGACGGCTCGCGACGGGACGTCGCGACGGTCCGCCTCCCCGGGCAGCTCGGCCGGCCCGCGCTCGACGGCGACACGCTCGTCTTCCACGAGGCGACGTCGAAGGGGACGGTCCTCCGCGAGGTCCACCTGCCCAGCGGCCGGGACCGCCTCCTGCGCCGGCGCCGGGGAGCCGTCCTCCTCAACCCCTCGATCCGCGACGGCCGGCTCGTCTACGTCCACGCGACGTTCGAGCGCCAGCGGCTCCGCCTCGGCGAGACGAGGGGCGATCGCGACGGTTCCGACGACCGGACGATCTACGACATCGCCCCGACCGTCCGCCGCGATGCCGGGCACGAGCCCGGCCGCCACCTCCACGGCGCCGGCTATCCCGGTGGCCGCGCGCCGCGCCGGCCGGCCCGGCCGCGAGGCGGCGTGACGCGCACGCTCTGGACGACGGCGCTCGAGGAGCGCGACGTGCTCGTCGCCCGGCTCCGTCACAAGGACGACGGGGTCACCGAATCGGTGCTCCTCCGCGTCGAGATCGACTGAGGCCGAGACCGGACCGGCCGCGGCGCCGACGCCGGCGTCGCGGGATGACCGCGGCGATCCGGGGGAAGCCCCGGATGGCGGCGCCGGCCACGACCGCGATCATCGCGGCATGCGTCCCCCTGGCCCATCGCTGCGGCCCCTCGTCGAGGCGGCCGTCCTCGCGCCGTCCTCCCACAACACGCAGCCGTGGCTCTTCCGCCTCGGCGACGACCGCGTCGAGCTGCACGCCGACCGCACGCGCGCGCTGCCCGTCAACGACCCGCACGACCGCGAGCTCACGGTGAGCTGCGGGGCGGCGTGGCTCAACGCGCGCGTCGCCGCCGCCCACGAGGGGCTCGGCCTCGTGACGACGCTGCTTCCCGACGGGCCGGACGGCGACCGCCTCGCCGTCGCGCGGCTCGGCGACGGGGAGCCGGAGCAGGGGCTCCCGGCGGCCGCGTCACTCGCCGGGCGGCGAACGGTGCGACGGCCGTTCCGGGACCGGCCGGTCGCTGCGGCGCTCGTCGAGATGCTCGCCGAGGCGGCGGCCGCCGAGGGCGCGCGCCTCGTCCCGCTCGACGACGATGCGCGACCGACCGTCACCGAGCTCGTCGAGGAGGGGGATCGCCGGCAGTTCGACGACCCCCGCTGGCGCCGCGAGCTCGCCGCGTGGATGCATCCGCGCCGCGTCGGCGACGGGCTCCCGGTGCCGGGCCTCGTCGCCCCCATCACGCGTCTCGTCGTCACGCACGTCGACGTCGGCCGGGGGACGGCCCACCGCGACGCCGAGCTCGTCGAGCACACGCCGCTCCTCGCGGTCGTCGCGACCGAGCGGGACGACCCCGCGGCGTGGATCACCGCGGGCCAGGCTCTGGAGCGCCTCCTCCTCGTCGCCTGCGCCCACGACGTCCAGGCGTCGTACCTCAACCAGCCGATCCAGCTGGAGGACCTCCGCCCGCGCCTCGCCGCGCTCCTCCCCGACGGGCTCGTCCCGCAGCTCCTCCTCCGCCTCGGTCATCCCGAGGGGACACCGGACCCCGCGCCGCGCCGGCCGGTGGACGACGTCGTCGAGGCGGCGTGATCTCAGGGCCAGGTGCCGGTGAAGAAGAGCACGAGCCGGATCACGAAGATCGAGGTGCCGAGCCCGATGAGCGCGAGATGTCCCCCGCCGTCCTCGGTGCGGAGACGCAGGCCGATCGCCGCGCCCCACGCGGCGAGGAACGGGACGAGGAGCCCGATCGCGATGAGAAGCCACGCGTTGCGGAGGTCGCGCCTGCGCACGAGCTCGACGCGGGGTCGCAGGGCGGCGGTGGAGTCGTTCGTCTCGAGTCTCAAGGGAGGTCCTCTCTCAGGTGGCGGGGGTGTCGGGGGTCACCGAGGTCGTCGTCCGGGCGAGAGCCTCCGCGAGACGCACGGCGTCGTCCTGGCGTCCCAGACGGGTGAGGCCCCACGGCGAGAAGGCGGCGCGGGCGGCGTCGGCGTCCTCGACGGCGAAGGCGAGCCCGGCGAGCGCCTCCCCGCGCAGCGGTCCGGACGACGTCCTGCGGCGGACGCGCGGCTCGAGCGTGGGGTCGTCGAGGAGCAGCGCGACGTTCGGCGTCTCGGTGCCGTCTCCGAGGAGCGGGAGGGCGCAGCCCTCGCCCGCCGTCCACAGCCAGCTGATCTCCGGCGAGCGCTCGAAGCCGACGGCGACGGCGTTCTCGACGTCGCCGAACGGGAAGCGGCACCAGCTCGACCAGTCGCCGTCGTCGACGTGCACGCTGCGCACCGACGCCCGCGGGACGACGAGCGGAGCCTTGAGGACCGCCGGATGGTCGACGCGGACCGCGTCGGCGCTCACGGTGAGCGTGCCTCGCTGCAGGAGGACGCGCAGCCGGGCCTGGCCGACGACGACGAGGGCGCCGAGCATGAAGAGGCCGAAGGCGACCATGAAGACGCGGCCGCCCGCGGTGAGCCCGTCCGGCGGGGACATGAGCCCACCCGCGAGCGCGAGCGCTCCGACCGGCGCGGCGAGGGCAGCGAGCAGCGCGAGCGCCGCGAAGGAGACGGCCCGGCGGGGTGGCAGCGTGAGGCGGAGGACGAAGGACGGGCCTGGCGGCACGGCGACGGGCACCTCGTCCATCGTCTCCGCGGACGCCGCCGCGGGCGGAGCGACGAGGACGTCGCCGATCCCCGCGTCGTCGACGAAGCGGCGCCAATCCTCGGCGTCGAGCCGGCCCTCGGCGAGCGCGTCGATGAGCGCGAACGGCGCGAGACCCTCGTCGTCGTGATGGAGGAGGAGCGAGCCGTCGGGGGCGGCCTCGGCGTCCCAGCCCTCCGTGTCGACGAGCGCGAGGGTCGCCGCGGCGACGAGCATGTCGGCCCACTGCTCGGCGACCGCGCGGTCGGGAGGTGCGGCGGCGACCTCGGGGAGCTCGGCGAGCCGGAGGTCGGGGAGCGGCATCTCGGTCGCTGCGCGGGCGAGCGCAGCCCGGGCCCGCGGGAGGATGACCGCGCGGGCGATCTCCTCGCTCGGCAGCTCGACGAGGTCGGCGGCATCGTCGGGGAGCACCGCGGCGAGCACCGCGCGCTCGAGGCCGTCCGCGATCACGATCGCGTCGCCCGGATCGGCGTCGGTCGTGATGTCGTCGGCCGAGAAGCTCCGCCAGCGCGCGACGATGGGCGGGGCGAAGCCGTCGGCGAGACAGGGAGCGACGGCGCGGGTCCACCACTGAGGGAACAGGTCGGCGCGCGCTGCGGCCTGACGGCAGGCGGCGAGCGCGTCGGCTCCGAGCGCGCGGGACGTCGCGCGGTCGGCGAGCATCGCCTGGCGTCGAGTGATCATGTCGTGCAAGCGGACCGCGCCGCGCGCATGGGGCCGCCACGGGACTCCGAAGACGCCGAGCGCGTCGACCTGCGCGGTCGCGAGCACGAGCCGGTCGGCGATGCGGCGCCAGGCCGGGGACGTCGCGCCGGCGTGGTCCTCGGCGAGCACGCGGGCGACGGCGGCCGACACCGCCTGCTCGCTCTCGGCGAGCCACGGGAGTCCGATCGTCACGGTGAGCGCCCGGTGTCGGCGATCGGCCGCGACCTGGGGGCCCGCGGTGATCCGGAGCGTGTCGCAGGGTGCGGCGCCCACGGCCGTCGCCGCGCGATCGACTAGGGCCCAGAGCGCGGGCTGCTCGGCCGGGGAGACGTCGTGCCCGGGTTCGACCGCCGGGGAGGGCCGGCGTCCGAGGAGGACGACCGGACCCGCCCCGACCGTGGCGAAGAGGACGAGCGCGACTGCGGGCTCGCCGAGGGCGACGGCGACCGCGGCGAGACCGGCGAGCGCGAGGAGCGGCACGCCCCAGACGTAGAGCGCGGCACCCCATCGCATGGGCCTGGCGACGCGCTGCGCAACTGCGACACGGTGCGGAGACGAGTGCACTCCGCCCGTGATCGGCAGCTCGGCGCTCGTCCTGAGTGTGGCCCGCCCGCCTCGACGCGGAGACGAGCCGGCTTTCGCGTCGCGGGTGATGCGCGTGTCACCCGCCCAGGATCTCCCCTCGACGGCGAGTCGCTTGCGCAGGCGCGGCGTGGAGGAAGAAGATCACGCGGATGAGCCGCGTGTATCCGGGTAGACCACGCGCGCCGGCCTCGCGGAGGCACCGCGGCCGCGCGCCACGGAACACGATGTCGACGGACCCGACAGAGCACCCGACAGTCCGCCCGGACGGGAGCGGCTGAGGGTCGCCATGCCGCCCGCCTCCCGCATCCTCGACCGCTTTCGGCGGCTCCTCGCGCCACCGGGGCGGCCGGCCGAAGGACTCGGGGTCCCCGCCGAGGGCGAGGATCTCGAGGCCGAGCTGCGTCCGCTGCTCGAGCAGCTCGACGCGATCGGGGCGGAGGCCGCGCGCATCGAGGCGGAGGCCGAGACGGAGGCGGCGCGCCGGCGCGAGCGTGCCGTGCACGAGGCGGCCGCGGTCCTCGAGGAGGCACGTGGCCGGGCCGACGCCGCACGCGCCGAGGCCGCCGCGGCGCGCCGCGACGCGGTCCGCGGAGAGCTCGACGACGCGCGCGCGGAGGCGGCCGCGGAGGTCGCGCGGATCCGCGGAGGCCTCGAGTCGCGCATCGCCCCGCTCCTCGAGGAGGTGGTGGCGTGCGTGCGGTCGGCCGGCCGCTGACGCCCGGATGGGTGGCGGGGAGCGTCCGCGCCCGTCAGCTCCTGCAGCGCCGCGTCGGCTCGGCCGGCGCGCGCCGGCTCGCGGGCGCCCCGACGCTCGCCGCGGCGCTCGAGGAGCTGTCCGGCACCGCCTACGGCCGTCGGACGCGCCCCGGGCTCGACCTCGCCGGTGCGCAGCGCGCGATCGCCGAGACGCTCCTGTGGCACCTCAGGGTCCTCGCCGGGTGGGTCCCGCCGCAGGGCCTCGAGCCGCTGCGCGCCCTCGCCGGGTGGTTCGAGGTCGCGAACGTCGACGACCGTCTCGAGAGTCTGGCCACAGGGGCTGTGCCCCCGCCGCCGTTCGCCCTCGGCGGCCTGTCGACGGCGTGGTCGCGCTGCGAGGCCGCGCAGAGCGCGGCGGAGATCCGCGCGGGCCTCACCGGGAGCGCGTGGGGGGACCCGGGCACGTCGTCGCCCGAGGAGATCGGCATCGCCCTGCGGCTCGCATGGGCCCGGCGCCTGCTCGGGGCCGTCGAGGAGGCCGACGCGTGGGTGACCGGGGCCGTCGCGCTCGTCCTCGCGCGCGAGAGGTTCCTCGCGGGTCGGCCCGCCGACGTGCTCGTCGCGCACCGGCCGCCGGGCGTCGGCGTCGCGTGGGCGCCGGCCGAGAGCCTCGACGCGTTCCGCGACGCTCTCCCTGCCGCCGCCGCGTGGGCCCTCGACGAGGTCGGAGAGCCCGCCGACCTCTGGCGCGGCGAGGCCGCGTGGTGGCGTCGCGTCGAGGACGACGCCACGCGCCTCGCACACGACGTCCACATGGGACGGCGCACGGTGATCGGCTGCGTCGCGCTCGTCGCGCGCGACGCGGCGCGGGTGGCCGGCGCCCTCGAGGTGGCGGCCCGCGGAGGCGGACGCGACGCGATGGAGGCCTACGATGCCGCGCTCTGAGGGCGGGGCACCCGCGCCGATGACGCGGGTCGCGCTCGTCGCCCCGGAGTCGCGGGTGCGCGCGATGCTCGTCGAGCTCGCCGATCTCGGCGTCGTCCAGCTCGTCGGGCCGCTCCCGGGGCCGCAGGGCGATGCGGTCGAGGCGCTGCGGCGGCTCGAGCGCCGCGCCGGAGACCTCGGCCCCGCGACCGACGGCGCCGCGATCACCGCGCGTCCACGTCCCGTCGACGAGCTCGAGGCGCAGGGCCGGGTGGATCTCCTCGCCGGGGAGGTCGAGCTCGCGCGCCGGGCCGCGGCCACGGTCCGGCGGTCGGGTTTCGCCGCGTTCGTCGGCTGGGTGCCGACCGAGGAGCTGCCACGGCTCTCCGAGCGACTCGCCGCGGAGGGCGCTGCCGCGGTCGCGCTGCCACGGCCGCGGTTCGTCGAGCCGCCGACGCTCCTGCGCACGCGGAGGGCGGCCGCGCCGTTCAGCCCGCTCGTCGCGACCTACGGAGCGACGCGGTACGGCGACATCGACCCGACGCCGTTCGCCGCCGCCTCGTTCGTCGTGATGTTCGGGATGATGTTCGGCGACGTCGGCCACGGCCTCCTCCTCGCCGGTCTCGGTCTCCTCCTGCGTCGCACGCGGCGACCGCGCCTCGCGCCGCTGCGGCCCCTCGCGCCCTTCGCGATCGCCGGCGGCCTCGCCGCGGCCGTCTTCGGGGCTCTCTACGGCGAGGTCTTCGGCCCGACCGGCATCATCGACGCGCTCTGGATCGAGCCGCTCGAGGAGCCCATCGAGCTTCTCGCCGGGGGCGTCGCGGCCGGCGCGATCCTCCTCGCGGCCAGCTACGGCATCGGCGTCGCGAACCGGCTGCGAGAGGCCGGGTGGCGAGGAGCGCTGCTCGCCCCGTCGGGCGTCGCCGGCCTCGCCGTCTTCCTCGGCCTGTCGCTCGCCGGACTCGGCGTCCTCGCCGACGCGGGTGGGCTCGTCGCCGCCGGTGCCGCGACGGCGGTCGCGGGAGCTCTCCTCCTCCTCGTCGGCTTCCTCGCCGAGGCCGGGTTCTCCGGTGCCGCTGTCGCCGAGTCCGTCGTCGAGGTGCTCGACGCCGTCCTCCGCGTCGGGTCGAACCTCATCTCGTTCATCCGTCTCGCCGCGTTCGGCCTCATGCACGCGGCGCTCTCCGCCGTCGTCCTCGACGGCGCGACCTCGCTGTGGGAGGGCGGCGTCGTCGCCGTGCTCGCCGGGGTCGCCCTCTTCGCGGTCGGCAACGCCGCCGCGTTCGCGCTCGAGGCCCTCGTCGCCGGGGTCCAGGCGATGCGCCTCGAGTACTACGAGCTCTTCAGCCGGGTCTACGCGGGGCAGGGCGAGGCCTTCGCCCCGTGGAAGATCGACGTCGTCGACCGTCAGGAGACCGCATGACCCCCGTCCTGCTCGCCGCACCCCTCTCGCTCGCCGTGGGGCTCGCCGTCGCGGCCTGGGCCCGCCGCGCCCCACGGCGCGCGCTGCGCCGCGTCGTCATCGCGAATCTCCTCGCGGCCGGCGCCGGTCTCCTCGTCGTCGTCGCTGTCGCGCTCGGGCTCGCCGGACCGGCGGAGGCGGCCGACGCGGCCGAGGCCGCCAACCCCGACGCGGGCTCGGCGTACATCGGCGCCGGGGTGGCGATCGCCGGCTCGGCGATCGGCTCGGCGATCGCCGTCGCCTACACCGGGGCCGCCGCCCTCGCGACGATCAGCGAGAAGCCCGAGCTCTTCGGGCGCGCGATGGTCGTCGTCGGGCTCGCGGAGGGGATCGCGATCTACGGCCTCGTCATCGCGGTCGTCCTCATCGGCGAGGCATGAGCCGCGTCGCGGCGATCGGCGAGGAGACGCGCGTCGTCGGCTACGCGGCGGCCGGCGTGCTCACGTTCGCGGCGGCGGCGCCGGACGAGCTGCACCGCGCCTGGCACGACCTGCCCGGCGACGTCGCCTGCGTCCTTCTCACCCCCGCCGCGCACGCTGCGCTCGAGCAGCGCCTCGGCGAGCGTCCCGACCTTCTCTGGACGGTTCTGCCCGCATGACCGTCGACCCCGCCCGCGACGCGCTTCTCGCCGAGGCCCATGAGCGAGCCGCGGCCCTCGTCGCCGATGCCGAGCGGGAGGCCGCCGGCCGGCTCGCCGAGGCGCGGCGCGAGGCGGACGAGGTCGTCGCCGCCGCCCGCGCCCGCGGACAGGCCGAGGGCCGCACCCAGGCCGCGCGCGAGGCGGCGGTGGAGCACGCGCAGATCCGCGCCGAGGTGCTCGCGGCGCGGCGCGAGGCCTACGACGCGCTGCGGGCCCGCGCGCGGGAGGCGGTGATGTCGCTCCGCGAGGACCCCGACTACCCGGCCCTCCTCGACCGCCTCTCGGCGGCCGCGCACCGCGACCTCGGCGAGGACGCCGCGGTCGAGCTCGATCCCCCGGACGTCGGCGGCGTCCGCGCACATCGCGGCACGTGCTCGGTCGACAGCACGCTCCCCGTGCTCGCCGATCGCTGCGTGGACGCCCTCGGCGAGCGGTTGCGGAGCCTGTGGACGTGAGCGGGCCCGTCGTCACCAAGGTGAGCGGGCCGCTCCTCGAGATCCGCGGGATGGGCGACGCGCGCCTCCTCGACCTCGTCGAGGTCGGTCCGCGCCGGCTCACGGGCGAGGTCATCTCGCTCGAGGGAGACGTCGCCGTCGTCCAGGCGCACGAGGACACCAGCGGGCTCGCGACCGGCGCGCCCGCCTCGCTGGGCGACGGGCCGCTCACCGCCGATCTCGGTCCCGGGCTCCTCGGCGGCGTGTTCGACGGGATGCTCCGCCGGCTCGGCGATCTCGACGCGCGGCTCGTCCCGGGCGCCCGCGCGCCGACGCTGCCGCCCGACCGCCGGTGGGCGTTCACCCCGTCGGTGCGAGCGGGCGCGACGGCGGGGCGGGGAAGCGTCCTCGGGACCGTTCCCGAGTCGCCCGCGGTGACGGCCCGGGTGCTCGTGCCGCCGGGAGCCGAGGGCGTCGTCGAGTGGATCGCCGACGAGGGCGAGTACACCGTCACCGAGCCCGTCGCGCTCGTCGGCGGCCAGGAGGTGCGGCTCGCCCAGCGCTGGCCCCTGCGGCGGCCGCGACCGAGCCGCTGGAGGCTCCCCGGGTCGGTGCCGGTCTCCACCGGCCAGCGCGTCCTCGACCTCATGTTCCCCGTCGCTCGGGGGTCGACCGCGGCGGTCCCCGGTGGATTCGGCACCGGGAAGACGCTGCTCCTCCAGCAGGTCGCGAAGTGGTCGGACGCCGACGTCGTCGTCTACGTGAGCTGCGGCGAGCGCGGCAACGAGCTCGCCGACGTCCTCGAGGAGATGTCGACGCTCGAGGATCCCCGGACCGGCCGGTCGCTCCTCGACCGCACCGTGCTCGTCGCGAACACGTCGAACATGCCGCTCATGGCGCGTGAGGCGAGCGTCTACGCCGGGGTGACGGTCGCCGAGCTCTACCGCGACATGGGTCTCGACGCGCTCGTCATCGCCGACTCGACGTCGCGCTGGGCCGAGGCCCTGCGCGAGATCGCCTCCCGCGCCGGCGACCTCCCCGCCGAGGAGGGCTATCCGGCGTCGCTGGCTCCGACGCTCGCCTCGTTCTACGAGCGCGCGGCGCGCGTGCAGACCCTCGGCGGGGACGTCGGGTCGGTGACGATCCTCGGCGCGGTCTCGCCGCCCGGCGGCGACATGGCCGAGCCCGTCACCTCGCACACGGGGCGCTTCGTCCGCGCGGTGTGGTCGCTCGACCGCGACCTCGCCTACGCGCGCCACTATCCGGCGGTCGGCTGGACGGCGTCCTCCTCGCGCGACGCTCCGCTCGTCGCTCGCTGGCACGGAGAAGAGGGCGATCCCGACTGGGGTCGGCGTCGCGCCCGCGCGGTGCGCCTCCTCGCCGAGGCGGACCGCGTGCAGGGCGTCGCCGACCTCGTCGGGGTCGCCTCCCTGCCCGATCCGGAGCGCGTCATCCTCCTCACCGGTCGTCTGCTGCGCGAGGCGGTGCTGCAGCAGAGCGCCCTCAGCCCGAACGACGCGTGGAGCTCGCGGGAGAAGCAGGCGGCGCTCCTCGAGATGGTGCTCGCGCTGCACGACCGGGCGGTCGACCTCGTCCGCCGCGGCGTCGCCGGGGCCGAGATCGAGGCGCTCGACCTCGCGGCCGCCGTGCGCGCGCGTGATCGCGTGGGGCCGTCGGACGCCGACGGCGTGCGCGCGGTCCGCGACGAGCTCCTCGCTCGCATGGAGGAGCTCGCATGAGGGTCCCGGTCGAGCACTCGCGGATCGACTCCGTGCGAGGTCCGCTCATCGTCGTGGGCGACGTCGCCGGCGTCGGCTGGAACGAGACGGCGGAGATCCGGCTCGCCTCCGGCGAGCGCCGTCACGGCGTCGTCCTCGAGGTCGCCGACGACCTCGCCGTCGTCGAGGTGCTCGAGGGCACCGAGGGCATCGGGACCGCGGGGGCCCGCGTCGCGTTCTCGGGCGCGCCGCTGAGGATCCCGGTCGGGGAGGGGTGGCTCGGTCGCGTCTGCAACGGCCGGGGCGAGCCGATGGACGGAGGACCGCCGATCCTCGGGTCCGAGGAGCGCGAGGTCGCCGGCGCGCCGATCAACCCGGCACGCCGCGCGACGCCGCGCGACCCGGTGCTCACGGGTGTCTCGGCGATCGACGGCCTCGCGACGCTCGTCCGCGGCCAGAAGCTCCCGATCTTCTCGGTCGGCGGCCTCCCGCACCTCGAGCTCGCCGCCCAAGTGGCCGCGCAGGCGCAGGCCGGCGGCGAGCCCTTCGCCGTCGTCTTCGCCGCGATCGGCATGACGCACGCCGACGCGGCGGACGTCGGCGCGACGCTCGCGAGCCGCTCGGCGGAAGGCGACCTCGCCGTCCTCCTCAACACCGCCGACGACCCGCTCGTCGAGCGCATCATCGTGCCGCAGGTCGCGCTCACGATCGCCGAGCACCTCGCGTTCGAGGGGGACAGGCACGTCCTCGTCGTCATGGCCGACCTCACGAGCTACTGCGAGGCGCTGCGCGAGGTCTCCTCGGCCCGCGGCGAGGTCCCGTCGCGCCGCGGCTACCCCGGCCACCTCTACAGCGACCTCGCGGGGCTCCTCGAGCGGGCCGGACGCATCGAGGGCAGGCGCGGCTCCGTCACGCAGCTCCCCGTCCTCACGATGCCCGCCGGCGACATGAGCCATCCCGTCCCCGACACGGTCGGCTACATCACCGAGGGGCAGCTCGTCCTCTCGCCCGAGCGCCACGCGGAGGGGCTCTACCCGCCGTTCGACGCGCTCTCGTCGCTCTCGCGCCTCATGCGGCGAGGCGCGGGCCCCGGCCGGACGCGCGAGGACCACCTCGAGCTCTCCGCGCAGCTCTACGCGCTCGCGGCCGAGGCGCGGCGCGCCCGCGAGCTCGCAGAGGTGCTCGGCGCCGACGCCCTCTCACCCTCCGAGCGGCGCCGGCTCGACTTCGCCGCAGCGATGCAGTCCGAGCTCATCGCGCAGGACACCGACGAGGCGCGGTCCCTCGACGAGACGCTCGACCGGGGCTGGCGCGTCGTCTCGCGGCTCCCGCGCGCGGAGCTCACGATGCTCTCCGAGGAGGCGCTCGACGCCCGCTACGTGGAGGCCGGCGGATGAACGTCCGGCATCCACCCGGCCGTGCGGGCCGGCCGTGGCTCGCCCACCGCCTCGCCGTCGCGCGGCGCGGCGCCGAGCTCCTGGACTCCAAGCAGCGCGCGCTCGAGGACGAGCGGCGCCGGCTCGCGCCGCTCGTCGCCGCCGCCCGCGAGGAGTGGGAGCGGGCGGCGCGCGACGCGGAAGGCGCCCTGACACGGGCCGCGGTCATGGGCGGCGAGAGGCAGGTCGACATCGCGCGCGCCACGGGCGGGCGCGAGGCCGAGGTCGACGTGCGGTGGCAGACGGTGCTCGGCGTCACCTGCCCGGCCGACGCGGACGTGCATCCGTCCGACGCGCCGCTGCCCGTCGGCGCGAGCGCCGCCCTGCACGTCGCCGCCGACGCCCATCGGCACGCGCTGGCGGCCGGCGTGCGCCACGCCGTGCTCGCCGGGGCCCTCGCGCGCGTCGAGAGCGACCTGCGCGCGACGGCGCTCCGCCGCAACGCGATCGAGCGGCGGTGGATCCCCGCCCACGAGGACGCGCTCACCGCGCTCGAGATCGCGCTCGAGGAGCTCGAGCGCGAGGACGGCGTGCGCGTGCGATGGGTGGCGGGGCGATGAGCGGCGCGGGAGCCGCGGCATCGGCGGCCGTCGTCGTCGGCGACCTGGTCGTGCGCCGGGGTGGTCGCGACGTCCTCCCCGGCGTCTCGGTGCGCGTCCCCGCCGGCCGCGTGACGGGGCTCGTCGGCCCCAGCGGATCGGGCAAGACGACGCTCCTGCGCGCGATCGTCGGCGTCCAGGTCGTCGCCGGCGGCGAGGTGACGGTCCTCGGCGAGCCGGCCGGCACGCCGGGCCTGCGCCGCCGCGTCGGCTACGTCACGCAGGCGCCGTCGGTCTACGCCGATCTCACCGTGCGCGAGAACCTCGCGTACTTCGCGCGGGTGCTCGGCGCGCCGCGGAGCCGGATCGACGAGGTCGTCGAGACGACGGGCCTCGGCCCCCGATCGGAGCAGGTCGTCGGCACGCTCTCCGGCGGCGAGCGGTCGCGCTGCTCGCTCGCCGTCGCGCTCCTCGGCGAGCCGGAGCTCCTCGTGCTCGACGAGCCGACCGTCGGCCTCGACCCCGTCCTCCGCGCGCAGCTGTGGGACGCCTTCCACGCCGAGGCGCACCGCGGCCGGACGCTGCTCGTCTCGACGCACGTCATGGACGAAGCCGACCGCTGCGACCACCTCCTCCTCATGCGCGAGGGGCGCATCGTCGCCGACGAGCCGCCGCGCGACCTCCTCGAGCGCACGGGCGCCCGCACGCTCGAGGACGCGTTCCTGCGGATCGCGAGGGCGGAGGGGTGAGCCTCGCCGTCACGCTCGCGACGGCCCGCCGCGTCGCCGCCCAGCTGCGCCGCGACCGCCGGACGGTCGCGATGGTCTTCGTCATCCCGCCCGCGCTCCTCGCGCTCCTCAGCTGGGCCTTCGACGAGCGACCCGGCGCCTTCGAGCGGGTCGGCGCGCCGCTCGTCGGCCTCTTCCCGCTCATCATGATGTTCCTCATCACGTCGATCGCGATGCTCCGCGAGCGCACGAGCGGCACGCTCGAGCGCCTCATGTCGATGCCGCTCGCGAAGCTCGACCTGCTCGTCGGCTACGGGCTCGCGTTCGCCGCGCTCGCCGCCGCCCAGGCGACCGTCACGGCCGTCGTCGCGTTCGGCCTCCTCGGCGTCGACACGGCGGGACCGGTGTGGGCGGTCGTCCTCCTCGCCGTCGGGAACGCGGTCCTCGGCATGGCGCTCGGGCTCCTCCTCAGCGCCTTCGCCCGCACGGAGTTCCAGGCCGTGCAGTTCATGCCCGCGTTCATCATGCCCCAGCTGCTCGTCGCCGGGCTCTTCGTCCCGCGCGAGCAGATGCCGCAGACCCTCGAGACGATCGCCTCCGCACTGCCGTTCACCTACGCCTACGACGCGCTCGCGAAGGCGGCGGCCGACGACTTCGACGGCCGGCTGTGGCTCGACGTCGGCGTCGTGACGGGATGCATCGTCCTCGCGCTCGTCCTCGGCGCGGCGACGCTCCGGCGCCGGACGCCGTGAGGTCTCAGCCCTTCACGACGCCGAGCGGCACGAGACGGGCGACGCGCGCGGCGAGTCCCGCGCGCTCGACGACGCCGACGACCCGGTCGACGTCCTTGTAGGCGAACGGCGCCTCCTCCGCGAGCCCGCGCTGCGACGCGCCGCGCACGACGATGCCGCGCGCCTCGAGCTCCCGCTTCACCTCGGCGCCGGACACCTGACGCCGGGCGCCCGTGCGGCTCATGCGACGCCCGGCGCCGTGGCAGGTCGTCCCGAACGAGCGCTCCATCGCGCCCGGCCGGCCGGCGAGCACGGCGCTGCTCGTCCCCATGCTCCCCGGGATGAAGACGGGCTGGCCGGCCTCGCGGAAGACCTCGGGGATCTCGTCGGAGCCGGGCGGGAACGCACGGGTCGCGCCCTTGCGGTGCACGCAGAGCGTGCGGCCGCCGTGCCGCTCGAGCTTCGCGACGTTGTGCGCGACGTCGTAGACCTGGTGTGTCGCATCGGCGGCCGCCGGGCCGAGCGTGACGGCGACCGCCTCGCGCACGCGGTGGGCGAGCGCCGCGCGGTTGGCGAAGGCGAAGTTCGCGGCCGCGGCCATGGCCGCGAGGTACTCGCAGCCCTCGGGCGAGGAGATCGGCGCGCAGGCGAGCTGGCGGTCGGGGAGCGTGATGCCGAACCGCTTCTGCGCGGCGTCCATGCGGCGGACGTGGTCGGTGCACACCTGGTGACCGAGGCCGCGGGAGCCCGAGTGGATGAGGACGGTCACCTGGTCGCGCCGCAGCCCGTAGGCCGCGGCGGCGTCCGTCTCGAAGATCTCGGAGACCCGCTGCACCTCGAGGAAGTGGTTGCCGGAGCCGAGCGTCCCGAGCTGGTCGGCGCCGCGCAGCCGCGCCCGCTCGGAGACCGCGCGCGGATCGGCGCCGTCGAGCCGGCCCTCCGACTCGGTGTGGACGATGTCCTCGGCGGTCCCGATGCCGTGCCCGTGGAGGAGGGCCCGCGGGCCCTCGCGCAGCACCTGGTCGAGCTGCGCGTCGTCGAGCGCGAGCGACCCCTCGCGGCCCGCCCCTGCGGGGACCCGGCGTGAGAGCTCGTGGACGAGCTTCTCCGTGCGCGCGCCGAGCTCGCTCGCGGTGATCGGCAGGGCGAGGAGGCGGACGCCGCAGTTGATGTCGTAGCCGACGCCGCCGGGCGAGACGACCCCGTCGGGCGGCTCGGTCGCGGCGACCCCGCCGACCGGGAACCCGTAGCCCTGGTGGACGTCCGGCATCGCGAGCGCGGCGTCGCGGATGCCGGGGAGCGTCGCGACGTTCGCGATCTGCTCGAGCGAGCGGTCCTCGGCGATCTCGTCGAGGATCGTGGCGTCGGCGAAGACGCGGGCGGGGACGCGCATGTCGGCGCGCGCGTCGGCGGGGATCTCCCACGTGACGTCGTCGACGCGGCGCGGTCGCAGCGGGGGCCGGTCAGACATCGAGGACCACCGTCGCCCGGTACCCGTCATCGGTGCGCGCGAAGCCGAGCCGGTGATACGTGACGGCCTTCACGAGGTGGCGCGGGCGCGCCGGTCGCATCCGGACCCGCGCGCGCACCGCGTCGGGCCCGACGTCGAGCTCCTCCACGGTCTCGGGGACGACGCGCTCGGTCTCCGCGCGGAACACGAGCTCCTCGAGCCACGCCGCGAGCAGCGCTCCGCGGTCCGGGCCGGTCACCTCGATCGCGACGACCTCGCCCGCGCCGTCGCCGTCGGGATCGCCGAGCAGCTCCGTGAGCGCGCACATCGCCTCGACGAAGACGTCGCCCTCCGTCGGGGCCTCGACCTGCATCTCGAGCTCGGCGGTGTGGTCGATCCAGCGGGTGGTCACGAGCCCGGACCGCCGCCGAGGCCGAGGAGCGCCGGCACGTCGGCCATCGAGTCGACGACGGCGGTCGGCGTGATGCCCGAGGCCGCGACGACCTCCGGGCGGTACTTGCCGGTCCGCACGAGCACGGCGCGCACGTCCGCCGCGAGCGCCCCGCCGATGTCGCTCTCGACGTCGTCCCCGATCATCACCGCCTCGGCGGGTTCGACGCCCATCTCCTCGAGCGGGATCCGGAAGAACGCGGGGGACGGCTTGCCGACGACCGTCGCTTCGATGCCGCTCGCGTACTCGAGGGCCGCGACGAACGCGCCGACGTCGAGCGCGAGGCCGTCGGCGGTCTGCCAGAAGCGGTTCTTCTGGAGGGCGAGGAGCTCGGCGCCGGCCATGAGGCGGCGGAACGCGGCGTTGAGGACGTCGTAGGTGAAGCCCTCGCCGAGATCGCCGAGGACGACGACGTCGGCTTCCCCCGCCCCGTCGGCCGGGACCGCCTCGAGGCCGCCCTCGAGGTCGGGGCGCAGGTCGTCGCTCACGAGGAGCGCGGCGCGGCGATGCCCGCGCTCCCGGCAGTGCGCGAGCGCGAGCGACGCGGGGGTGAGGAGCTCCTCTTCGCCGGCGTCGACGCCGGCGCGCCGCAGGCCGTCGAGCACGCCCGCCCGTGACCGCGACGTCGTGTTCGTGAGGAAGCGGAGCGCGATCCCCGCGGAGCGCAGCCGGTCGACCGCGTCCGCGGCCCCCGGGACCGGCGTCCCCGCGACGTGGACGACGCCGTCGATGTCGACGAGCGCCGCGCGGGCGCATGCGAGGGCCGCCTCGACGTCGTGCCCGACGGTCGAGACGGGGTCCTCGCCCATGACGGCGTGGTCAGCCCGCGGCGGACTCGTGCTCGATGAGCCCGTAGTGGCCGTCGTAGCGTCGGTAGAGGACGCTGCCGCGCCCCGAGTCGGCGTCGACGAAGAAGAGGAAGCGGTGCTCGACGGCGTCCATCTCGTCGAGCGCCGTCCGCAGCGGCACGGGCTCGGAGAAGCGGTTCGCCTCGATCACGAGCCAGCGGTCGTCGACGTCCGGGCTCGCGCCCGACGGCTCGATGAGCCCGATCTTCTCGTCGTCGCGCAGGCGGTGCACGACCGCGTCGGCGCCCGTGTCCGCATCGCGGAAGAGGAAGAAGTCGTGGTCGAGGTCGAGCATGTCGGCCGTCGCCTCGAGCGGCCTCATCGGCTCGGCCGCGAACGTCTTGCGCCGGATGACCTCCCGTTCGCCGGCGGCGCGTGGGAAGTACGGCAGGCGCTTCGTCGGCAGCTGGCCGTGGCGCCACGCGCCGTCCTCGGCCTCGCCGTCGCGACGGCGCCGCGTGAGGCGCTCCTCGGCGATCCGCCGGAGCTGGCGCTCGAGGCGGTCGGCGAGGTCGTCGATCGCCAGCTCGGGCGTCGCGCTGGAGACGTGCGCGCGCACGACCCGTCCGTTGAGATCGATCTCGGCCTCGGCGCGTACGGGGTTCTCGACGCTCGGGTTCTCCGTGTGCGACACGCGCATCCGCGCGTCGATGACGGGTCCCTGGGCGATCTCCTCGAGCTTCGCGAGGCGCTGCTCGGCACGGGTGCGCTGCTCGTCGGAGAGCGTCCCCGGCCCGGTGATGGTCGTCTGCATCGTCGCTCCTTCGCGCGGTCGCGGTCAGCCCTCGAAGAGGGGCCGGAGGTCGGACGGCAGGACGGCGAGGACGTCGCGCATCTCGCCCTCGGAGACGTGGCGGCGCAGGACGCGGGCGACGGAGGCGACGGCGTGCGAGGCCTCGGTCTCTCCGGCCATCCCGCCGATGTCGCGCACGTGCCTGAGGAAGCTGTCGACGTCGTGCTCCAGCTTGCGCGGCGCGCCGGGCCGCCACTCCTCGAAGTAGATGCCGCGGATGAGGGTCGGCAGCTGCGAGGAGAGCTGGGCGGCCTCCTCGACGGTGAGCCGGTCGCGAAGGCAGTGGAGGACGGCGCGCAGAGCGCGGATCGCGGCCCGCTCGTCCTCGGTGCCGAGCTCCGCGCCGACCTCGCGGAACCAGCGGTGCGCGGTCTCCGCGCTGCGCTCGACCATGGTGGAAAGGCCTGTGCTCGTCATGCCTGCCACGTTCCCGTGGACGCGGTGCCGCTCACATCCGTGCGTGGACGCAGGGGCGCTGCGGCCTATTGCGGATCAGCCAGGCGCAGCGGCGCCGGCGTCGCGGGCGGCGAGCTGCTCGAGCTCGGCGACGGCGCGGCGGAGATCCTCGACGAGCGGACCGGGGCGGCGGTCGGCGAAGGCGTCGAGGAGCGCGTGGTAGTACCAGAGCTGGTCGTCGAGGGTGCGGCTCGGGAAGCGCTCCCAGAAGGCGGGGCCTTCGTGGCGATGGCCGCGGACGATCGAGCGGGCGTTGTGGACCTTGTCGGCGAGGATGACGCGGAGGGCCGCGTCGTCGCTCACGGCGGGGAGGTGGTCGAGGTAGGCGGCCTTGCGCTCGCGCCAGGAGCGGGTGTCATCGGGGTCGAGCGAGTCCGAGCACGCCTCGACGATGGCGGCGACGTCCTCGCCGATCTCGGTGCGGATCCGCTCGAGCACCGGCCGGCCGCCGCCGTCCTCCACCGCGTCGTGCAGGAGGGCGGCGATCGCCTGGGTCTCGTCCCCGCCATCCTCGAGGACGAGGCCCGCGACGACGAGGAGGTGCGCGGCGTACGGGACGCCCGTGCCGAGGCGGCGCTGGCCGCCGTGCACCTCGTTGGCGAGCGCCCCCGCCGCGAAGAAGCGGTCGGTCAGCGCCGGAGACGGAGGGGGACTCGCCGGATCCGTGGCCGCGTCGCTCATGCGGAGGCGGATGGTAGGGCAGGCCTGGCTTGCGTCCGGCGGCGCCGTCCCGCAAAGTGGGCGTCATGTCGCCCCGACACGACGAGGTCCCGGGGCCGCCGGCCCCCGATCCCGCGCCGCCGATGCCCGACCCGGAGGGTCCTCCGGGCCCCGACCCGGCGCCGCTCCCCGAGCCCGGCGCGGGCTGACGGCCGGCGCTCAGGCCCGACCGTTCCGCCGCCGGATCCGCTTCTCGGTCTCGATCACCGCCCACGCGACGAGCGCGAACGCCCACACCCGCGCCCACGTCGCGAGGTCGAGCGGGGCGCTGCCGAAGAGGTCGTTCATCGGGGCGGCATAGGTGAACGCGAGCTGGAGGACGACCATCGTCGCGACCCCGCCGAGCAGCCACCGGTTCGAGAGCAGCCCGAGGTCGCGTGCGCGGCCGGTGAGGGAGCGGCAGCTGAAGAGGTAGAGGATCTCGACGGCGACGAAGAGGCTCACCGCGACGGTCCTGGCCTCGTCGATCGGCGCTCCGTCGTTCCGCTCGAGCTCGAAGAGGCCGAAGGACCCGACGAGGAGGAGGACGGCGACGAGGACCGTCCGCTGGATGACGTCGGCGGTGAGGAGCGGCTCGGAGGGCAGCCGCGGCGGGCGTCGCATGAGGCCCGGCTCCGGCCGCTCGAACGCGAGGGTGAGCCCGAGGAGCACCGCGGTCGTCATGTTGATCCAGAGGATCTGCACCGGCAGGATCGGCAGCGTGGCCCCGGCGAGCACCGCGGTGAGGATGAGCAGGCCCTCCCCGCCGTTCGTCGGCAGCGTCCAGACGATGAACTTCTTGAGGTTGTCGAAGGTGTGACGGCCCTCCTCGACGGCGGCCTCGATCGAGGCGAAGTCGTCGTCGGCGAGGACGATGTCCGCCGACTCGCGGGCGACCTCCGTGCCGCTGCGGCCCATCGCGACGCCGATGTTCGCCTGGCTGAGGGCGGGCGCGTCGTTGACGCCGTCGCCGGTCATCGCGACGACCTCGCCCTCCGCCTGCAGCGCCTCCACGAGCCGCAGCTTCTGCTCCGCCGAGACGCGGGCGAACACGTGCGTCGAGGCGGCGAGCTGCCCGAGGTCTCGCGCGTCGCACGCCGCGAGCTCGCTCCCGCTCACGACGCGAGGGACGGCGTCGCCGGCGAGCCCGACGCGGCGGGCGATCGCACCCGCCGTCGCCGCGTGGTCACCGGTGATCATCTTCACCGCGACGCCCGCCTCGAGGCAGGCCGCGACGGCGGCGATCGCCTCGGGCCGCGGGGGGTCGGCGATCGCCTGCAGGCCGGCGAAGCGCAGGCCGTCGAGGTGCTCGAGGTCGCGATCGCCGCCGACGGCGCTCGTGTCGCCGACGGCGAAGGCGAGGACGCGTCGGCCTTCGTCCGCGAGCACGGCGGCGGCGTCGAGGATCGCGGCGCTCGGGAGCGCGCTCGCCGTGCCGTCGTCGCCGATCGCCTCGGCGCACATCGCGAGGACGCTCTCGACGGCGCCCTTCACGAAGACCTCCTCGCCGCCGTCCGGGCGGCGGTGGACGGTCGCCATGAACCGGCGCTCCGAGTCGAACGGCAGCTCCGCGAGGCGCGGGCGATCCGCGAGCTCGCCGGCGCGATGCAGCCCCGCCTTCGCCCCGGCGACGACGAGGCACGCCTCGGTGGGGTCCCCGACCGCCGTCCAGCGGCCGCCCCGCTCGACGACGTCGGCGTCTCCGCAGAGGACGCCGGCCCGCAGGCACGCCTCGAGCGCCGGATGGTCGCCGGGCGCGATGGGACGCCCGTCGAGCGTGATCGCCCCCTCCGGCGCGTAGCCGGTGCCCTCGACCTCGAACGCGACGCCGCCGGCGAGGATCGCCTGCACGGTCATCTCGTTGCGCGTGAGCGTCCCGGTCTTGTCGGTGCAGATGACCGTCGTCGACCCGAGCGTCTCGACCGCCGGCAGCCGGCGCACGATCGCGTGGCGGTGCGCCATCCGGCCGACGCCGAGCGCGAGGGCGATCGTCACCGCGGCAGGGAGGCCTTCCGGGATCGCGCCGACGGCGAGGGCGACCGCCGCGAGCAGCATGTCCGAGGCCGACTCGCCGCGGGCGAGGCCGACGCCGAACGTCGCGGCGGCGAGGGCGAGGATGACGACGGTGAGGGTCTTGCTGAAGGCCGCGAGTCGCCGGGTGAGGGGCGTCTCGAGCTCGGCGGTCTCGCCGAGGAGCCGGTGGATGCGTCCGAGCTCCGTGTCGCCGGCCGTCTCGACGACGACCGCTCGGCCGCGTCCCGAGGTGACGAGCGTGCCGGAGAACGTCATGTTCGCCCGGTCGGCGAGGACCGTCTCCGGCGGGAGGACGTCCTCGTCCTTGCGCACCGGCACCGACTCGCCGGTGAGCGCCGACTCGTCGATCTGCAGGCCGTCCACGGCGACGAGCCGCATGTCGGCCCCGACCTTGTCGCCCGCGGAGAGCAGCACGATGTCCCCCGGCACGAGCTCCCGAGCGGGGATCCGGCGGGTCTCGCCGTCGCGCACGACGCTCGTCTCGACCGTGACGAGCGCGGTGAGGGCGTCGAGGGCCCGCTCCGCCCGCGCCTCCTGGAGGAACCCGATCGCCGCGTTCGCGAGCACGACGCCGAGGACCACCGAGCCGTCGACCGGCTCGCCGATCGCGAACGTCGCCGCGGCCGCCGCGAGGAGGACGTAGATGAGCGGATGGTGGAACTGCAGCGCGAGGCGCCGCAGCGCGCCACGTCGCTCGACGCGGGGAAGGACGTTCGGGCCGTGCCGCTCGAGCCGGACGGCCGCCTCCTTCCGGGTGAGGCCCCGGTCGGGGTGCGCCTCGAGCACGAGCAGGGCCTCGTGGGCGGGGAGGTGGTGCATCGCGTCGGGTGTCCCCGCAGCTTCCGTCCTCCACGTCCGTGCGACATCCGGGACAGCCCGCAGGCTCCTGCGGCGAGGCGTAGTCGTCACTGAGCCGGGGGCGGTAGTCGCAGCGGATGGCGGACCCGTGGCCGGTCCCCGAGCATCGCGTGCACGAATCCGAACGGGAGAGGCAGAGAGACGATGAGCCGAGATCCACGCCCCGAACCGGTCGACGAGTCGACGTGGGATGCCGAGTGGGCGCTGCGGGTCACCGGTGCCGGACCGGCCTCGACGGCCCGCTGGGACGGCGACGCCGGCAGCGGACAGCGGCCCCGGCGCCCCCAGCGCCGCGGGCGCCTACGCGACGTCCTCGCGGCCGCCGCGTTGCTCGGCGCCCTCGTGACCGGCGTGTCGTTCGCCGACCGCGGCGATCCGCTGCGCGAGGCGGTCCGCAACGGCACGACGCAGGGCGAGACGGAGATCATCGGCGACATCGACCGCAGCACGGGCAGCAAGGGCGGATACGTGACGCGCCAGTCGAACGTCGCCGAGGGGGCCGATGCAGGAGGCGCGGCGATCTACGGGTGCCGCTCGCCGAAGGGCGGACGTTCGACCTGCCTCCGGGGCTCGAACCTCGCCGACGGCCACGCCTTCCAGTTCGCGACCGACGGAGCAGAGGTCGGGCGGATCACGGTCGGCGACCCGGACGTGGTGAACCCCTCGGCGCGACCTTTCTCGACAAACGCCACGGGCATCGCGACGGGCCTCAACGCCGATCGTCTCGACGGGCTCGACGCCGCCCAGATCCTCGCCGCGGTGACCGCCGGCCCCGCCGGCCCCGCCGGTCCACCCGGTGCGAAGGGCGACACCGGCGCCTCAGCGTGGTCCGCCGACTGCAACGAGGGGCTCGCGACCGGCGACGTCATGGTCCGCGTCGGCGCTGTCTGCATCGACCGCTACGAGGCCTCGATCTGGGACGCGCCGGTCGGCGGCAGCCAGATCACCGGGACGCTCCCGTGCGCCGCCGACGGTCAGGACTGCAAGGGCAAGATCTTCGCGCGGTCCGTCGCCGGCGTCGCGCCGGCCCGCAACGTCACCTGGTTCCAGGCCCAGCAGGCGCTGGCCAACTCCGGCAAGCGCCTGCCCTCGAACGCCGAGTGGCAGATGGCGGCGGCGGGCACTCCCGACACGGGGACGTGCAACACGGCGAGCATGAGCGGACCGGGAGCGACCGGCGCGATCGCCGCCTGCGCCTCGGCGTGGGACACCTACGACATGGTCGGGAACGTCTGGGAGTGGACGGGCGACTGGAACGACCACGCCGACGGCTGCGGAACGTGGGGCGGCGGCGGCACCGGCGTCACCGACGACCAGACGTGCTTCAGCTTCGCCACCCCGTTCCGCTATCCCGCGGCGCTCATCCGCGGCGGCGGCTACAACAGCGGCCCGTCGGCGGGGCCGTTCGCGGTGCAGTCGAGCCTCGACCCGTTCTTCACGACGCCGGGTCTCGGCTTCCGCGGGGCCCGGTAGCGTCGACGCCCGGAGGCGCGAGGTGCCGCGTGAACCAGTCGATGGCGAGCTTCTGGGCGGCCTCGAGCGTGCCGGGCTCCTCGAAGAGGTGGGTCGCCCCCGGCACGATCTGCAGCTCGGCCTCGCAGCGCAGAAGGGCGAGCGCGCGGCGGTTGAGCTCGATGACGATGTCGTCGTACCCGCCGACGATGAGGAGCGTCGGCGCGCGCACCTCGGCGAGGCGCGGCCCGGCGAGGTCGGGACGACCGCCGCGCGAGACGACCGCCTGCACCTCGTCGCCCTGGCCGGCGGCGGCCCACAGCGCGGCCCCGGCGCCGGTGCTCGCGCCGAAGTAGCCGACGCCCAGGTCTCGGAGGTCGGGCTGCCCGCGCACCCACCGGGTCGCGGAGGCGAGTCGTCCGGCGAGGAGCTCGATGTCGAAGACGTTCGCCCGGTGACGCTCCTCCGCGACCGTGAGGAGGTCCATGAGCAGCGTCGCGTGGCCGGCCTCGTTCAGCGCGGCCGCGACCTGGCGGTTGCGGGGGCTGTGCCGACTCGAGCCGCTGCCGTGCGCGAACACCACGACGCCGAGGGGGTCCGCGGGGACGTTGAGGTCGCCGACGACGTGGTCGCCGCCCGCGACGGGGATCCGCGCCTCCTCGTGGCGCGGCGGGTCGCCGCCGGCGGTGGCCGGGTCGCCTCCGGCGGCCTCCGGCGCGGCGCGTGTGGCGCCGGCGCGGGCGAGGAGGGCGACGACCTCCTCGTCCGGAGTCTGGCCGAACTCGTCGTACCAGTACCCGATCGCCCACATCCGCTCCGGCCGCAGCGGGCACACGATCCCGTCGAACTCCGGCTCGAGCTCGGCGATCGACTCGGGCGCGCCGACCGGGACGGCGAGGATGATCCGCTTCGGGTCGCGCTCGCGCAGGCAGCGGGCCGCCGCGTGGGCGGTCCCGCCGGTCGCGAGGCCGTCGTCGACGAGGAGCACCGTGCGGCCGGCGACGTCCACCGGCGGCCGGTCCGCGCGGTAGCGGCGCACGCGCTCCCGCAGCTCGTGCTCGGCGCGGGCGACGGAGTGCCCGAGCTCCTCCGGGCTCACCTGGAGGAGCCGCAGGGACTCCTCGTTGAGGAAGCGCACCCCGCCCTCGGCGACCGCGCCGATCCCGAGCTCCGGGTTGCCGGGAGCCCCGATCTTGCGGACGACGAGGACGTCGAGCGGCGCGTCGAGGGCTCGGGCGACCTCGTAGGCGACGGGCACCCCGCCGCGTGGGAGCCCGATGACGACGGGATGCTCGTCGGCCAGCGACCCGAGCCTCTCGGCGAGCCGGCGGCCTGCGTCGCGGCGGTCCTCGAACGTCCGGCGCACGCGTCCGATGCTAGGTCCGCTCCGCGGCGCGGTCATGAGTAGGAAACCCCGATTCCGTGGCGGGCCGGCGGTGCGCGTACTTGTCCTCACCACGACATCCGTGGAAGCCGCCGATGTCAGGGCCCACCAGCGGTGCGAGCCTCGAGGCGTGACCCTCGCGCTCGCGGTGATGGCCGCATGACGCAGCACCCCGAGCAGCCGCTGCTGGTCCTGACCCTGTTCGTCGCGGACTCGACGCCTGCCTCTGTCCGCGCGCGCCGGCAGCTCGACGTCTGGCTGGCCGGCCTCGGTGGGTCCCGCGTGCGGCTCGAGGTCGTCGACGTCCTCGACCGTCCCGAGGCGGCGGAGGAGGAGCGCATCATCGCGACGCCGACGCTCGTGCGTCATCACCCGCCCCCGCGGCGCAAGATCGTCGGCGACCTCAGCGACTGGGACCGGGTCGCGTCGCAACTCGACATGGAGGACGGTGCCCCATGAGCACGTGGCACGGCGGTCGAGCGGCGCCGGGACGGGCGGCCTGCGGCATCCGAGGCTTCGACGTCGTCTCCGGAGGTGGCCTGCCGGCCGGGCGCGCGACCCTGCTGACCGGGACCGCCGGCAGCGGCAAGACGGTGTTCGCGATGCACTTCCTCGCCGCGGGCGCCGCCGCGGAAGAGCCGGGCGTGCTCGTCACGTTCGAGGAGCGGCCCGAGGACATGCTCGCCAACGTCCGGTCGTTCGGCTGGGGATTCGACGAGCTCGTCGAGCGCGGGCGCATCGCGGTGCTCGACGCGTCGCCGGAGGACGACGTGGTCGAAGCGGGGAGCTTCGATCTCGCCGCCCTGCTCGCGCGCATCGAGCACGCGGTGGAGCGCATCGGCGCGCGGCGCGTCGTCATCGACGCGATCGACTCGGTGTTCGGCCGGTTCGCCGATCCCGACATCGTCCGCCGCGAGCTCGGGCGCATCGTCCGCCGGATGCGCGACCTGGAGGTCACCACGCTCGTCACCGCCGAGCGCCCCTCCGAGGACGACGACGTCATCGCGCGCCACGGCGTCGAGGAGTTCGTCCTCGACGCCGTGGTGCTCCTCCGCAACGCCGCCGTGGGCGCGCAGCGGCGACGGTCGATCGAGGTGCTGAAGCTGCGTGGCCACGCCCACAACAAGGGCGCCTATCCGTTCGTCATCGACCCCGACCACGGCATGGAGGTCGTGCCCGTGTCCGAGGTCGAGGCCGTCCGGCCGGTCACCTCCGAGCGGCTCTCCCTCGGCGACGCCGACCTCGATGCGATGTGCGAGGGCGGGCTGTACCGGGACTCGCTCATCCTCGTGGCCGGCGCGACGGGCACCGGCAAGTCGCTCATGGGCATCCAGTTCCTCGTCGCGGGCCTCGCCGCAGGCGAGACGGTCATCCTCTTCTCCTTCGAGGAGCGCCCGGACCAGGTGGTGCGCAACGCAGCGTCGTGGGGCTTCGATCTCGAGACGCCGTTGCGGGATGGCCGCCTGCGCCTCAGCTCGAGGTTCGCAGGGCGCACCGGGTTCGAGGACCTGCTCGTCGAGCTCAAGGGCGAGATCACCGAGCACGGCGCCCAGCGGGTCGTGCTCGACAGCGTGACGGCGCTCGAACGCGCAGGGGACCCCCAGGCGCTGCGCGACCTGCTCATCGGCCTCTCCGCGTTCACCAAGGCGCAAGCCGTGTCGCTGATGATGCTCACCGCGCCGCGTGAGCTGATGGGAGGCCTCGCCGCCTCCGGGGCGGAGCTGTCGACGTTCACCGACGCGATCATCCTCCTGCGCTACGTCGAGCTCGGCGGCGACCTGCGCCGCGCCGTGATGATCCTGAAGGCTCGCGGAACGGCGCACGATCGGGCGCTGCACGAGTTCACGATGGACTCCGAGGGCATGCACCTCCTCGGTCCCCTCCGGGGCGTGTCCTCCATCCTGGGCGGCGCAGCGCGCCTCGCGCCGAGCGAAGACCGCGACGCAGGGTCATGACCGCGCCGGACTCGCCGCCCTTCGGCACGTGGCCCGTCGGCGAGGAGGGGCTCGCACGGCTCGTCGCGGACATCGCCGACGGGATCGTCGTCGTCGATGACGACGGGCGCGTCCTCTTCGCCAATCGGTCGGCCGAGCGCATGCTCGACCCGCACGGGGCGCCGCTCGTCGGTCGCGAGCTCGGCATCCCGTCCCCTGCCGACGCGACGGCGGAGATCGACGTCCCCTCGACGGGCCGCGTCGTCGAGCTGCGGGCCTCCGCGATCGACTGGGCCGGGAGGTCCGCTTGGCTCGCCTCGCTGCGCGACATCACCGAGCGGCGTCGCGACGAGCGTGCCCGCGCCCGGCTGGCGGCGCTCGTCGAGGCGACCGACGACGCGGTGGTCGGCCTCGACGTCGAGGGCCGGGTCGAGACGTGGAACGCCGGTGCGACTGCGCTCTACGGGCACGGCGCGGGCGACGTGGTCGGTCGCCGGTTCGACGAGCTGGTGCCTCCGGACGACCCGCGCGGGCGCGCGGACGAGCTCGCCGCGGTGCTGCAGGGCGAGACCCGGCGGTTCGAGACGGTCGAGCGCCGCCGCGACGGCACGACCGTGGACGTGGCGATCACCGACTCGCCGATCCGCGGTCCCGGCGGTGAGGTCGTCGGGGTCGCCCGCATCGCCCGCGACATCGGCGACCAGCGGCGCCTGGAGCGCGAGCTGCGGTTCTTCGCCGACCACGACGTCCTCACCGGGTTGTTCAACCGGCGGCGGCTCGCCGACGAGCTCGTCCGCGCGGGCGCGGAGGCGGGGCGCCACGACGAGCCCGCCGCGCTGCTCGTCGCCGACATCGACAACTTCAAGCTCGTCAACGACGCGCTCGGCCACCGCGGCGGCGACGAGCTCATCGCGCGGGTCGCCCACGCGCTCCGTCATCGCCTGCGCGAGACGGACGTCATCGCGAGGCTCGGCGGCGACGAGTTCGCGATCATCCTGCCCCGTACGACGCTGGAGGGGGCGCGCCTCGTCGCCGACGCGTTGCGGGCGGCGGTGCACGCCCTCGAGGTCGTCGTGGACGCCCGTCCGATCCGCGTCACCCTCAGCGTCGGCATCGCGGTCATCGAGGGCCGTGAGCTGTCCCCCGACGACGCGCTCGCGATGGCCGATCTCGCGATGTACGAGGCGAAGCACCGCGGGCGCGACGTCATCGTCGTCGCGCGGCCCGGTGACGAGGGTCGACACGCCAGGCAGATGCTCACCTGGTCCGCGCGGCTGCGAGCAGCGCTCGACGAGCACCGGTTCGAGCTCTTCGCGCAGCCGATCGTCGACGTCGCCACCCGCAGATCCGATCACGCCGAGCTGCTGCTGCGCATGCGCGACGTCGACGGGGAGATCGTCTCCCCCGGGGCGTTCATCAACACGGCCGAGCGCTACGGCCTCATCGGCGAGATCGACCGCTGGGTCATCGCTCGCGCCCTCGAGCTGCTCGCCGGCGACCCCCGCGGCTCCATGACGTATGCGGTCAACGTGTCGGGCGCCACGATCGGGGACCCCTCGCTGCTCGCGTTCGTCGAGCAGGCCATCGCGAGGACGGGCGCCGACCCGTCGCGGCTCATCTTCGAGCTCACCGAGACCGCCGCCGTCGGCGACCTCGACGCGGCCCGGCGCTTCGCCGAGGGCGTCCGCGGGGTCGGCTGCGCGTCCGCGCTCGACGACTTCGGCTCGGGCTTCGGGTCGTTCTCGTATCTGCGCTACCTGCCGATCGACTTCGTGAAGATCGACGGGGAGTTCGTGCGCGGCCTCCCCGGGAGCCGCAGCGACCGGCTGCTCGTCAAGGCGATCGCCGACGTCGCACGAGGCCTCGGGAAGCGGACGGTCGCCGAGCAGGTCCAGTCCGACGCGGCGCTCGAGATGCTGCGCGAGTGCGGCGTCGACCTCGCCCAGGGCTTCCACCTCGGCGTGCCCGGCCCGATCGATGACGCGGGCTGAGCTCACGCTCGCGCTCGCCGGGGACACGATGCTCGGCCGCGGCGTGGCGCGACGTCTGGACGACGACCCGCGCACGCCGCTCCTGCACCCCGCGCTCGTCGAGATGGCGGGGGCGGCCGACGCCTTCGTGCTCAACCTCGAGTGCTGCATCTCTGCACGCGGGGAGCGGATCGGGGCGCGTGGCAAGCCGTTCTTCTTCCGCGCCCCGCCGCTCGCCGCGCAGCGTCTCGCCGACATGGGCGTCACGGCCGTCACCCTCGCGAACAACCACGTCCTCGACTACGGGCCCGACGCGCTCGCCGACACGCTGGAGCATCTCGACGCCGCGGCGATCCCGCACGCGGGCGCCGGTCTCGATGATCGCTCCGCGCGTGCGGCCGCCGAGCTCGTGGTGAAGGGGCGTCGTCTGCGCGTCGTCGCTGCCTCCGACCACCCCCGCTCCTACGCGGCCGGGCCGACGTCGTCCGGAATCGCCTTCACGGACCTCCAGGGAGAGGGCGTGCCCGCGTGGCTGCGCGATGCCGTCCGCCCGCACGACGACGAGCTCGTGATCATGAGCATCCACTGGGGTCCGAACATGGCGCCGTCGCCCGTGCCGCACGTGCGGCGCGCGGCCGGGCTCCTGGAGGAGGCGGGCGCGACCCTCGTCGCCGGCCACTCCGCTCACGTCCCACAGGGGGTGCGCGGCCGGGTCCTCTTCGACCTCGGGGACTTCATCGACGACTACGCCGTCGATCCGTACCTGCGCAACGACCTCTCGATGCTCTGGCTCGTCACCCTCGACGACGACGGCCCACGCCGCGTCGAGGGAGTCCCCGTCCGGCTCGAGTACGCCTTCACGCGGCCCGCCGACGCCGACGAGGCGCAGCCCCTGCTCCAGATCATGCGCGATCGCTGCGAGGCCCTGGACACGCGCGTCGCGCTCGTCGACGGACGGCTCGTGTTCGTGACGTGAGCCGCGGGCGACGCCGGGACGAGGAGATGGCGCTCCTCCCGCCGAGCGGCGGGTCCTCCGACGACCCGCGACACGAAGAAGCCCCGCCGGTCGACGGGGCTCTCGGGCCGATGGCGAGACCCGGACTCGAACCGGGGACACCACGATTTTCAGTCGTGTGCTCTACCAACTGAGCTATCTCGCCGCGGCTCGAGAGGGTACCGCGTCGAGGCGGACGTGCGTCGAGCCGACGCGCAGCGGGACGGTGCCAGGGTAGGCTCGTCTCGTCGTGACCCCGCGCCAGGTCGTCCCCGCGCTGCTCGTCGCCTTCGCGACGGCCTTCCTCGTCATCCTGCTCGGGAGCGGCGGCGAGAGCGAGGAGCCCGTGCGCGACGTCGCCGAGGAGGTCCGCGTCGGGGACCCGCTCGCCGAGGCGCTCCTCTACCTGCCGGCCGACCCGGAGGGCGTCATGACGGTCCAGACGGACCCGGGCTCGGGGCCCCTCGCGGCCGGCGCGGAGCTCGTCGACGAGCTCCCGATCGGCGACGAGCTCGACGGTCTCCTGCGCGACGTCCTCGGGCTCGCGAGCACGACGCCCGCGGCGCTCGCCCCGCTGCTCGGCAACCCCGTCGTCGGCGCGATCCCGGCGACGGTCGACCTGCCGGCCATCGTCGACGAGAGCGAGGAGGAGGCGGGCGCGACCGACGAAGCCGCCCGCCGCGACGACGGGGCCGTGCGGACCGTGTTCGCCTCGCACGAGGGGAGCGGCGGCATCGAGAGCGACCCGGGGCTCGCCCCGCTGCCCGAGCCGGAGCCGCCCCCGCTCGACGACCCCGACGACCTCGAGCCGCTCCCGCCTCTCGACCCGCCGGAGGACCTGCCGCCGCTCGACTCCGACGAGCTCGACGACCTCGAGGGGCTCGACGAGGACCGCGACGCCGACGACCTCGACCCGCTCGACGACCTCGACCGCCGAGAGAGCGACAGCGACGACTTCGACGACCTCGAGCCGTCCATCGGCCTCGACGCTCTCGGCCTCCCCGAGATCGAGGGCGACGTCGACCCCGCCGCGCTCCTGCGCCCGCTCGCTCGCCGCGTGCGGCTCGCGTGGGTGACCGAGGACGCCGCCGCCCTCGCGCAGCTCGTCGAGCAGCAGGTGGGCGCCGGCGGCCTCCGGCGCGACGACGACGTCGCCGGCCACGAGGTCTACGTCCGCGACGGCGGCACGAGCGTCGCCGTCCGCGGCCCCGTCCTCGTCGTCGCCCCGACGCCGGAGGACCTGCGGTCCGCCCTCGCGCTGCGCGGGGAGACGGGGGGCGGCGGCGGCTCCTCGTCGCTGAGCGCCGCCGAGCTGCGCGACCGCGTCGACGGCCTCCCCGGCCCGAGCGACTCGCTCGTGCGCCTCTCGGTGGACCGCGAGGCCCTCCTCGACGCCTACCCCGACCTCGAGGGCCTCTCCCGCGCGACGTCGTGGACCGAGGCCGTCGGCCGCGTCGCCGTGGCGATCGTCCCCGACGAGGACGGCCTGCGCGTGCCGTACCGCGTGACGACGGACGAGGAGGGCCTCTCGCTCGCCGACGTCCCGATCGCCTCGGGCATCAGCGGCCCGAACCCCGTCGGCGAGGGGCGGGTGCTCGTCTCGGTGCGCAACTTCGGCCACACGCTGCGCGCCTTCCGCCGGGCGCTCGAGGCGGGCGACCAGAAGGTCGCCGGGCAGATCGACGCGGTGGAGGGCGCCCTGCGCCGCTTCGCGCGCATCGACCTCAAGGAGGACATCCTCGACCGCCTCTCCGGCTCGGCGACGCTCACGACCGACGGCGAGGCGCTGACGTTGCGCTCGGACCTGTCGGACCCGAAGAGCGTCGGCGCGGCGCTCGCGAAGATCGCCGGGCTCCTCGACGCCGGCGACGTCATCGGCGGGTTCGGCATCGACATCGACACCGGCGGCTTCGGCCTCGAGCGCGACGGCGACCGCTACCGGCTCACGAAGGACGGGGGCGACCTCTTCACGCTCGGCGTCTCCGGCGGCGCGCTCGTGATGACCACCGACCCGACCGTCGACCTGCGCTCCGTCGCCGACGCTCCGCCGGCGCCCGCCGACGGCACGCGCGGCGCGCTCTTCGCGCGGATCGCCGCCGCCGGGCTCGCGGACCTCGCCGCCGCGACCGCCGAGGACGCCGAGGAGCTCGCGGACGACCTCGCCGACGTCGGTGAGCTCACCGTCACCGCCGCGGGGAGCGCGGAGCACGTCGAGGGCGAGCTGCGGCTCGCGGGCCGCGACTAGCGCCCGCGTCAGGCGTCGGGGCCGCGCGACGGCCGGTCGCCGACGGCGAGCCGGTGGACGACGATCGGCTCTCCGTCACGCCCGGTCGCGCGGAAGGCGAACGTGAGCCCGATCGCCTCGGCGACCGCGATCGAGCGCGTGTTCGCGGGCTGGATCCGCGCGATGACGTGGCCGGCGCCGAGACGGTCGAAGGCCTCGTCGCGCACCGCGGCGGCGCCCTCGCGGGCGAGGCCTCGTCCCCATGCGGGCGGATCGAGCCACCAGCCGATCTCGTGCTGCCCCGGGTCGAGGCCGGCGTTCCCGGCGCCGACGAGGGTGACCGCCATGAAGCCGACGGCCTCGCCGGTCGTCCGCTCGACCGCGGCGCGCCACCCGAACCCGCGCTCCTGCCAGTGGCGACGCTGCAGCACCGACACGCTCCGCGCATCGACGCCCCGCCACGGGCCACCGGCGGCGACGTGCTGCATCACCTCGCGCTTCGCGGCGAGGCGGGCGAGCAGCGGGGCGTGGTCGTCGCACCACGGCTCGAGCCGCAGCCGCGGCGTCTCGAGGACGGCGGACGTCACCCGTCGAGGGTAGGGCGCGGGAGGCCCGGGCGCGGACCGGCGCTCAGCTCTCCGAGCGCGGGCGGACGCTCGCCCGCACCCCGCCGCGGCCACGCGGCGCCTTCACCTTCACGCTGAACGTGCCGTCGCTGCGCACGCGCCGCACGAGGACCTTCCTCGGACCCTTCTTGCGTCGCAGCGAGATGCGCACGCGCTCCGCCGCTCCGGACGGCGTCACGCGCCCGCTCACCTTCAAGCGACCGCTGCGGACCTTGCGCAGCTTGTAGCGCACGCGGACCTCGCGCTTCGCCGTGCGCTCCTCGTCCGAGGCGCGCGGCGGCGCGGCGGGGGCGACGCCGTCGGCGAGGCCCTGCACCGGGCATGCGGATGTCGCGTCCGAGGACTCGGGCGGCTGCTGGCCCTGCGGGAGGCCGAAGTTCTGCACCCAGTGCACGCGATCCGCGAGGGGCGCGTAGACGCCGACGCCGAGCTCGGTGAAGTCCGACTCGAGGACGTTGCGGCAGTGTCCCTCGCTCGCCATCCAGCCCTCCATCACGCGGCGCGGCGTCGGGTGCCCGGCGGCGATGTTCTCGCCCCATGCCCACCAGTCGTAGCCGGCGCGCGAGATGCGGTCGTGGGGACGGCTGCCGTTCGGCGCGGGCGACGGCGCGTCGTGGGCGAAGAAGCGGCGGGCCGCCATGTCGAGCGCGTGCCCGAGCGCGGAGAGCCGGAGGTGCGGCTCCGGGGCGACGCCCGCCAGGTCGCGGGCCGCCCGCTCGACGTTGACGAGGCAGTGGATCGCCGCGGCGGCGCGCTCGGTCGTCGCGGCGCTCACCCGCAGCTCGGCGTCGGGACACGCCGACTGGGCGCGGGCGGGGGCGGCGGGGAGGAGTGCGAGCGCGAGGCCGGCGCCGGCCGTGGCGAGGAGGGAACGGGGAGAGGCCACGTCGTGCGCATCGGCGCAGTTCGTCGCACCTGGCAACCCCCAGGGGAAGTCGCTCGACGGATGTCCGAGAAGCCTGTCGCCCTGCCGCTCGCGGCGGCGGGCCCGGTCTCAGCGGTCCCAGGCGCGCAGCTGGGGGAGCGGATCGACGGGGCGCGACTCCTTCGAGACGCGCCACCCTCCGACCCAGATCTCGAAGTGGAGGTGCGGGCCGCTCGATCGCCCGGTCGAGCCGACGCCGCAGAGGCGGCTGCCGGCGACGACCCGGGCGCCCTCGACGGCGACGACGCTGCCGGCCTGGCAGTGCGCGAAGAAGAACGAGCGGCCGTCGTCGGCGTCCATGACGACGTAGTGGCCGGCGCCGTCCTTCTGGAAGTCGACGTGGCGCACGATGCCAGGGAGCGGGGCGACGACGGGCGTGCCCTCGGCGGCGGTGACGTCCTGGCCCTCGTGGCGGTGCGTGCCGCGCTCCGACCCGAACGTCGACCCGTCCCCGCCGTAGCTGTGGAGACCCTGGACGGGGAAGACGCCGCCGTCGGTCGTCGCGGGGGCGGGCGCGGGCCTCGGCCTCGGGGCGCGCCGCACGACGAGCGTCGTGCGGCCGCCGCGGCGGCGGGTCCGGCGGAGGTGCGCGCCGTCGGGATCCTTCGCGTGGACGCGCACCGTGTATCGCCCGGGGGTGAGACGCGCGTCCTTCGGCCACTTCACCGTGAACGTGCGGTTCGTGCGCACCCGGCCGAGGTCGACGCGGAGCACCTGCCCGCCCTTCTCGCGCGGCCAGACGACGATGCGCGCGGACACCTTCTTCACGCCGCGCTGATCGATGCGCAGGCGCAGCCGCGGGAGCCTGCGGTCCTCGCGCACCTTCCTCGGGGACAGCGAGAAGCGCGACGCGACCGGTCGCTTGTCCCGCGGGGGCGAGACGGGCTGGCCGTACTCGGCCCCGCCGGCGCCGCCACGCGGACCGGGGGCCTTCGCCCCGCCCGCGGTCGCGGCGGCCGCCGTCGCCGGCCCGGCGGCCGCGAGCGCGCCGAGGACCGCGAGGAGGGCCCCGAGCCTCGTGCTCATGCGTCGACCGCCGTCCATGTGCGGGGATTTCGAACCGGCCGGGGCGGGTTCCCACCGGCACTGGACGCATGCACGGGTTCCGGGCGCCCCCGTGGAGCTTCCGGGGCGGAAACCTCCATCCCGCACGGGTTCGTGCAGCGTCCCTACCGCTCGAGCATCCGCGCGAGGACCTCGGCCGCCCCGTCCTTGTGGAGCGGCTCGTTGAGGTTGCCGCACTTCGGCGACTGCACGCAGGAGGGGCAGCCCGCGTCGCAGGGGCACTCGGTGATGAGGCGGTACGCGTCGGCGCACAGGGCCTCGAAGACGTGGAAGCCGCGGCGGGTGATGCCGACGCCGCCGGGATGGCCGTCGTGGATGAAGATCGTCGGGCCGCCGGTCTGCGGGTGCGCGTTCGTCGAGAGGCCGCCGATGTCCCAGCGGTCGCACATCGCGAGGAGCGGCAGGACCGCGATCTGGGCGTGCTCCATCGCGTGCAGCGACCCGAGGAGGACCTCGAGCGGGATCTGCTCGCCGGGTCCGCCGCCGCCGAGGACGTCCGCGCCGAGCTCGTACCAGAGCGCCTGCGTCGTCATGCTCGTCGGCGCCATGTCGAGCGCCTGGAGGTCGATGACCTCGTGCGACGGCAGCCGCGTGCGCTGGTAGGCGAGGACCTCGCTCGTCACCGTGACGATGCCGAAGCTCAGGGTGACGCCGTGGACGTCGCGGCGGTCGAGGAGCTTCTCGATGTGCGTCTCGGTCTCGGTCTTCGGCTGCGTGTACCAGTCGCCGCCGAACGGCTCGACGAGCGCGGTGCCCGCCTCCGGGTCGAACGCGGCGACCTCGTAGGAGCGCCCGAGGTGGAGGTAGACGGCGCCCTCGTGGACGGTCGTCGCGGCGCGGCCCGCCTCGACGGTGCCGAGCATCTCGCCCGTCGAGGTGTCGACGACACGCACCTGGTGGGGCGAGGCGGAGCGCAGCGAGACCCGCGCGGCGGGGAAGTCCTCAGGGTGGCGCAGGAGGAACGCCCCGCGGCGCTCGACGAGCTCGCCGAGGCCGGCGAGGTGCTCGCAGTGCGCGCGGACGCGCGGGCCGAGGAACTGCGCGTCGATCCGCGGGTCGATCGGGCCCTCGTGCGCGGCGCAGAGGAGGTGCTGGAGGTGGATCTCCTCGCTCTCGTGCTCGAGGATCGCCGACTCGACGGGACGCTCGAGGAACTCCTCGGGGTGGCGGCAGAAGTACTGGTCGAGGGCGTCCTCGCCGGCCACGTAGACCGCGAGGCCGCGGCCGCGGCGCCCGGCGCGGCCCCACATCTGCCGCAGCGAGGCGACCGTCCCGGGGAACGTGACGCAGACGGCGGCGTCGAGGGCGCCGATGTCGATGCCGAGCTCGAGCGCGTCGGTCGTGACGACCGCGCGCAGGTCGCCGGACTGCAGGCGCGCCTCGAGCTCGCGGCGCTGCGCCGGGGTGTAGCCGGCGCGGTAGGGGGCGACGAGGTCGGCGAGCTCGGGGTCGCTGTCGCGGAGCTGGTCGGCGACGAGCTTCGCGACGACCTCGACGCCGCGGCGGCTCTTCACGAAGCAGATCGTCCGCGACCCGCGACGCATGAGCCCGGCGACGAGGTCGGCCGCCTCGCCGAGCGCGCTGCGCCGCAGCTGGAGCGCCTCGTCGAGGACGGGCGGGTTCCACATCGCGATCCGGCGCGCGGCGCCGGGCGAGCCGTCCTCGTCGACGAGCGCGACCTCGTCGAGTCCCGTGAGCCGCTCGGCGAGCTCGACGGGGTTCGCGATCGTCGCGCTCGCGAGGAAGAACCGCGGCTCGGTCCCGTAGGCGTGGGCGATCCGCCGCAGCCGGCGCAGGACGTTCGCGACGTGCGAGCCGAAGACCCCGCGGTAGACGTGCGCCTCGTCGACGACGACCGCCGCGAGGTTCGCGAACACGTCCCCCCACTTGCGATGGTGGGGAAGGATCCCCATGTGGAGCATGTCGGGGTTCGTGAGGAAGAGGTTCGCGCTGCGGCGGATCTGCACGCGGTCCTCACGACGGGTGTCGCCGTCGTAGATCGCCGGCCGGACGCGCCCCTTGCGCCCGCCGCTCAGCCCGAAGGCGTGGAGCGCGCGCGCCTGGTCCTGCGCCAGGGCCTTCGTCGGCGAGAGGTAGATCGCCCGGGCGGCGGGGTCCGCGCAGAGGACGTCGAGGACCGGGAGCTGGAAGCACAGCGACTTCCCCGACGCCGTCCCCGTCGTCACGACGAACGGCCCCTCCTCCGCGGCGGCGAGCGCGGCGGTCTGGTGGCGGTAGAGGCGCTCGATGCCGACGCGCGCGAGCCCGTCGAGCAGCGCCGGGTGGAGGTCGTCGGGGATCTCGTCGAGAACCGGCCGGCGCGCGCCCTCGTAGGACTCCGCGACGACGCGGCCGTCCGCGGTCGCCTCCTCGAGGAGGGGCGCCCACGGGTCCGGGCCGGCGTCCGGCCGGGACGCGTGGGATGCGGCGGGGGTGCTCGCCATCTACCCCCGACGGTAGCGCGCGGCCAGCAGGAGCTCGGCGACGCGGTCCGAGGCCTCCCGCAGCTTGCGGAAGTACGTCGCCCGGGAGACGTTGAGCTCGAGCGCCGCCCGGTCGTGGCCGCCCGTCGGGTCGAGATAGCCGTGGCGGAGGGTCGCGGCGAGGAGCTGCTCGTCGGCGCTCTCCCCGAAGCCCTCGGCGACCGTCCGCTCGATCTCCGCGCGGACGGCGGCGGCGCGCTCCGCGACGGTGCCGGTACGCGGTGCGAGCGGGCTGTCGGCGAGGTCCGGGGGGCGATGGAAGCGCCGCAGGACGGCGCGCACGTCGTCGGCGGTGACGTGACCGGGCGCCGCCGGGGCCGGCGGTGCCCCGTCGCCGTGCGCGGCGGCGGCGACCTCCGCCCGCACGACGTCGCGGAGCTGCCCGAGGACGCCCCCGGCGCCGTGGTCGAGGACGTGGCACTCGATGTTCTGGCCGTCGCCGCGGTCGACGTCGAGCGACGGGACGTGGACGGCGCCGACGCCCTCGGCGAACGCGCGCGCGACCGGGTTCTCCGGGTCGATCGGCAGGTAGCTGCGGCGGATGTTCGTCAGGCCCGACCGCATCATCGCGGCCGTGTTCATCATCGCGATGATCGGCGAGTGGACGTCGCCCCGGCGGCCGGAGCTGAGGTCCGTCGAGTCCCGCCAGACGAGGACCTCCTCGCCGGGGAACGCGGCCTCGGCGTGGCGCAGCCAGGGGCCGAGGATCCGGTCGCTGCGCACCGCCGGGGAGCGCGTCGCGGGCGTCGCGCTGATGCAGAAGCCCTGCAGCCGCTCGGCGGCGTCGCGGGCGATGACGACGTGCTCCGGGGCGTCGCGGAGGAACGGCCGCACGTAGGCGCCCCATCCCGCGTCGCCGAGGCGGGCGGTGAGCGCGGCGGCGAGGGCGGCCTCGTCCCCGTCGCGGGGGTGGTCGACGCGGTAGGCGACGCTGCCCTCGGCACCGAAGCCCCAGCGCAGGGCCTCGGCGTCCATGAGCTCGGCGAGGTCGGTGACGAGGCGCGGCTCGCCGCGCACCGCGCGGCCGTGGAGGTGGTCGGCGATGCGCACCCGCAGCTCGCGCTCGCGCTCCGGCCGCGTCGCGCGCTCGCGCGCGCGGACGGCCCGGCGCAGCAGCTCGTGGAGGGCGACGCCGTCGCCGACGGGCTCGGCGAACGTCCGTGCGCGCAGCCAGCCCTCGGCCGTGGCCGCGTCGCTCCCCGGGAGGACGTCGGCGAGCAGCGCCCGCGTCGTCACCCGCGCGATCGCCGCGACGGCGAGGACGTCGCGGTCGGCGCTGCCGAGATCCTCGCCGGCGATCCGCCGGACGAGCATCCCGGCGAGGTCGGGGCGGTCGGCGAGGGTCGGGACCGGTGTGTCGCGCCCGGCGATCGCGTCGACGGCGACGGCGAGCGCGAGCGGGGAGCCGCCGGCCCAGCGGACGACCGCCTCCGCGTCGGCCGGGTCGTCGAGGCCGTGGCGGGCGAGGAGCGCGTGCGCGTCGTCCGCGTGGAGCGGGCCGAGCGCGAGCGACGTCGTGATCTGCTCCCAGCCGTCCTGGAACCACTCGGGGTCGGGCGTCCCGCGGCCGGCGATGACGACGAGCGCGCCCTCGGGGAGGGCGGGGAGGACGCGGCGGCGCAGGTGCGTCCCGGCGGCGGCGATGCGCTCGTAGGTGTCGAGCAGGACCACAGGCCGGTCGGCGCCCGCGGCGCCCTCGAGGGCCGCGTCGAGCTCCCCGGGGAGCGGCGCGATCTCGCGGCCCTCGATGCGGAGCACGGGTCGCCCCTGCGCCTCGGCACGGCGGCCGAGCTCGCGCAGGAGCGTGCTCTTCCCGATTCCCCCGGGTCCGTGGACGAGGACGATCGAGGCGTCCTCGTCGATGTCGGTGAGGAGCGCGCAGAGGCGCGCGAGCTCGGCGTCCCGCCCGACGAAGCGGGCCGCGTCGCGACGATCCAGTCGGTCCCTGATGGTGGTGGTCATCGCAGGGACAACTCTAGGCCGCGACGAGACTTACGGCGAGGTCTTCGACATTCGGGGGGGACGGGCGTCGTAGGGTGGCGGGATGCTCCAGGCCGCCTACGTCGACCTCGACGGCACCCTGCTCGGTCCCGGCGGCGCGCTCTTCGCGGACGCCGACGGCGGCTTCACGCCGGTCGCCGGTCGCATCGTCGAGATCTGCGCGCGCGCGGAGGTCGAGCTCGTCCTCATGACCGGCCGGCGCAAGGCCCAGGCCTACGAGGACGCGCGTCTCCTCGGCCAGAGCTCCTACATCTTCGAGGCGGGAGCCTGCGTCGTCTTCGACGGCGAGGAGCACTGGCTCACCGCGCCGATCGTCCCCGACCCGGGACCGCCGCCGCGGACGATCCATCGGATCATCGAGGAGACCGGTGCTCCGGCGCTGCTCCTCGAGCGCTACGCGGGGCGGCTCGAGTACCACGACCCCTGGCACCACGGGCGCGAGGTCTCCCACCTCATGCGAGGCCTCGTCGACACCGACGAGGCGGACGCGCTGCTCGCCGAGCACGGGCACGACGAGCTGCGACTCCTCGACAACGGCGTCGTGCACCGCCGGTCGCCCGCGCTCGACGGGCTCCCGCAGGTGCGCTCGTACCACCTCGTCCCGCGGGGGGCGTCGAAGGCGCGCGGCGTCGCGTTCCACCAGCAGGCCCGCGGCTACGACCCGGCGCGGTGCATCGCGATCGGCGACTCGCGCGAGGACCTCCAGACGGCGGCGCACGTCAGCGCGTTCTGGCTCGTCGCCAACGCGGTGACGAAGGACCCGTCGATCCGCGAGGCGCTCGCCGCGCACCCGAACGCGCGGGTCGCGGAGGGAGCACACGGCGAGGGCGTCTACGGGGCGCTCGTCGAGACGCTCGCGACGCGGCGCTGACGCGCTCAGCCGCCCACGTCGCCGCGGGCTCGACGCGCCTCCCAGCGCGCGCGCAGTCGCTCGCGCCAGCGCTCGCGGTCGCTGCGCGCGCGCCCGGGACGCCAGCGGGCGGGGGGCGGGACGGTCGTGCGCACGAGCGCGATCCAGTCGTCGAGCGGGATCTCCCCGGCGATGAGGTCGGAGAGCCCGCGGGTGACGGGCGCCTCGACGCCCGCGCGCTCGAGCGCGTGCGCGAGCAGCGGCACGGACTCCAGCGACTCGACGGCCTGCCCGATCCGGGCCGGGATCTCGGCGGTCGGGACGCCCTCGCCGAGCAGCTCGCCGGCGCGGCGGTTGCGCGACTGCGGCGCGAGCGCGGTCGCGACGAGGTCACCCGTCCCGGCGAGGCCGATCATCGACTCGGGGCGGGCGCCGTGCGCCTCGGCGAACCGCCAGACCTCGGCGAAGATGTGCCCGGCCGCGGCGCCGGCGGCGTTGAGGCCCTGACGCTCGGTCGCGCCGGCGGCGAGCGCTGCGGCGTTCTTCGCCGCCCCCGCGAGCTCGACCCCGATCGGGTCGTTCGACTGCTCGCAGACGACGCCGGCGCGCATGAACGTCTCGCTCAGGGTGCGCGCGAGCTCCTCGTCGGTCGCCGCCGCGACGAGGCCGGCGCCCTCGGAGACCATCTCGCGGGCGTGGGCCGGGCCTCCGATGCACGCGACGCGGCTCGCGCCGAAGGTGCGGGCGAGCAGCGCCGTCGGCGGGGTCCCGTCCGGGGGCACGAGGCCCTTCGCGAGCGAGACGATCGACGCTCGCGGCGAGAGGCCGGCGGCGCTCAGCCCGGCGATGACGGCGTCGAGCCCGCGGGACGGGACGCCGAGGAACACGAGCTCCGCGCGGGAGAGCCCGTCGCCGACGTGGCCGATGCGCAGCTCGCGCGGCAGCTCGACCCCCGGGAGGTAGACGGTGTTCTCGCGGTCCTCGTTGAGGCGGCGGGCCTGGTCCTCGGTGCGGGCCTGGAGCGTCGTGCGGAAGCCGCCGCGCGCGAGGAGGACGGCGACGGCCGTTCCGAAGGAGCCCGCGCCGATGACGACGGCGCGTCGGCCGAGCGGTGCGGGGATGATCGCGGGGAGCTGAGGGCGGGGGCGGTCGGCCACGGGGCTCGGCGAGGGTACTCAGAGGTGCGCGGCGATGGCGGCTCCCGCCGCCTCGATCTCCGCGAGCGACGAGGCCTCGACCACCGCCTGGAGATCGAGGACCCGGACGTCGAAGGCGCTGATCGCACGCTCCCCGACGACCGCGTGGCAGGGGACGCCGGCCTGGCGGGCGCGGTAGGCGAGCTCGCCGGAGGCCTTCCCCTCGAGCGTCGTCGCGTCGAGCCGGCCCTCGCCGACGACGACGGCGCGCGCGGCGCGCATCCGCGCATCGGTGCCGAGCGCGTCGAGGACGAAGGAGGCGCCCGGCTCGACCCGGGCGCCGAGCGCCGCGTGGAGCCCGCCGGCGAGCCCGCCGGCGGCGCCGCCCCCGCGGACCGGGCGCGGATCGGCGGGCAGCGTCTGCGCGAAGCCGTCGAGCCGCGACTCGAGCCGGGCGACGGTCTCGGCGTCGGCGCCCTTCTGCGGCCCGAAGACGCGGGCGGCGCGGTCGTAGGTGGTGCGCACGTCGGCGAGGACGACGAGCGCCGCGCCGCGCAGCCCTCCGTGCTCCTCGATCGCGGCGATCGCGCCGGCGCCGCCGTCGGTCGTCGCCGAGCCGCCCGCGCAGAGGAGGACGACCTCGGCGCCGGCCTCGACGGCGGCGGCGACGAGGTCCCCCGTCCCGGCGCTCGAGGCCGCCCACGCGGTCTCGGGCCCGCGCTCGTGCGGCGCGATCCGCGACCAGCCGCTCGCCGCGGCGACCTCGACGATCGCGGTCCCTCCGTCCTCGACGAGCGCGAACGCCGCGTCGACCTCGCGGCCGAGCGGGTCGCGGGCGCGCGCGCCGACGGTCTCTCCGCCGAGCGCGAGCAGCAGCGTCGCCATCGTCCCCTCCCCGCCGTCGGCGATCGGGCAGAGGTCGGGAGGCGGCCCGACGCCGGCGGACTCCAGCCCGCGCCCGATCGCGGCGGCGACCTCCGCGGCGGAGTGCGTCCCCTTGAAGCTGTCGGGCGCGACGAGGACGGGCCGGTCCCACGGGTCGGCGGCAGGCACGGCCACGCAGGATGCCGACTTCACCGCCGAACCGGATTCCTGCGGCGTCATAGCACCACAGAAATCCGGTTCGGCCCTCAGGGGGGGAGAACAATCCGCCCGCCGGCCTCCTTGTGGGCATGAACGCAGCCGAACGACTCGCGGAGCAGCAGGAGGGGCTCGTCGCCCACTGGCAGCTCGTCGCGCTGGGATGGACACGGGACGCGATCACGTGGTGGGCGCGCGACCTGCGGCGACCCTTCGACGGGGTCTACCTCACCGGACGAGGACCGCTGACCCAGCGCCAGCGATGGCGCGCTGCGACGCTCACGGCGCCTCGAACCGTCCTCGCGTTCGCGAGTGCCGCAGCGGCGCACGAGCTGCGCGTCGATCCGAGGCATGCCGTCACGGTCGTGCGGCCAGGCGTGGACGGGCCCGAGCAGTTCGGCGAGCTGCACGTCTCCTACTCGAAGACGCTCGTGGGCAACGTCGTCGACGTCGACGGTCTCCCCGTGACGAGCGTCGAGCGCACGATCATCGACCTCTGGCCTCACCTGTGGTCACCGCAGGCGCGCGAGCGGATGGCCCGAGAGGCGCTCCGTCTCGAGAAGACGACCGCGAACACTCTCCTGCTCGTCGCCGGTCGCCATCGAGGGCGTCGGGGCGTCGCTTCGCTGAAGGACTTCGTGCGGCGCTTCTCGGACCTTCCCTTCGCGGACTGCAAGTCGGACGCAGAGGCCTACGCGCTCACGGTGCTCGAGGACGCAGGCGTCCCGAGGCCGAGGGTGAACGAGTACTTCGCGGAAGAGGAGGCGGACCTCTGCTGGCCCGACCTCATGCGCATCATCGAGCTGGACGGACCGCAGTACCACCGTCTGACCGACGAGGACATCCGCAAGACACGCGCGTGGGAGGCGGCCGGCTTTCGGGTCGACCGCCTCCCGACCCCGACGCTCTACCTCGACCCGAGTTCCTTGCTCCGCCTCGCCCCCGACGGCTCGAACCGGATTCCTGCGGCGTCATAGCACCGCAGGAATCCGGTTCGGCCGCCCCCCGGGGGGGGGCCCGGCTCACCCCGACGCCGGGGGGCGCGGTGGGGCGCGGGGGGTCGCGCGGCGGCGGGGGCCCGGCTTCACCGCCGGGAGGCGCTCGCGGAGGACGACGGCCATCGGGGCCGTCATCACCGAGATCGGCATCTCGCCCGTCTGGTCGGGGAGCGGCGTGCCGAGCCCGACGACCGCGACGAGCGCCGAGCCGAGGAGGAGGCTGCCCGCGACGAGCATGACGACCTGGAAGCTGCTCTCGGACGCCGTCTCGACGCGCGCGATCTGGGTCGTCGAGAAGCCCTCGCGCTCCAGGCGGACCGGCGCGGCGAAGACCCGGTCGCCCACCTCGCTGCGCGCCTCGGCGCTCACCCGCTCGCGCGCGAGCGCGTCGTCGAAGGCGACGGAGGACACGAGCCCGAGCCCCGCGATGGCGACGATCGCCGCGAGCCGCGAGATCGACGAGTTCACGCCCGTCGCGATCGCCGCCCGCCGCAGCTCGACGGTGTCGACCACGGCCGCCATGAGCGGGCCCGCCGCCGCCCCGATGCCGAGCCCGGCGGCCGCGGCAAGGACGATGATCGCCGCCACCGACGCCTCCGTGAGCCCGAGGAGGAGGAGCGCGGCGCCGCCCACGGAGCAGCCGGTCGTCACCGCGACGCGCGGGCCGCCGAAGCGCGTGAGCCAGGCGCCGAAGGGCGCCCCGACGACGAGCGCCGCCGCGAACGGCAGCATCGCGAGCCCCGCCTCGATGGGGCTGAGCCGCTCCGCCTGCTGGAGGTAGACCGCGACGAAGTAGAGCGCGGCGAAGAGCCCCCCGTAGACCGTCGCGGTGAGGAGGTTCGCGACCCGGAACATCTTGTGGGTGAACATGATCCGCGGGATGAGCGGCTCGTCCGCCGTCATCTCCCGCACCGCGAAGCCCGCGAACCCGACGAGCGCCGCGACGGCGGGCACGAGGACGGCGGCGTCCCCGAGGCCCGCCGTGCGTCCCTGGCCGAGCGCGAGGCCGGTGCCCGTCACGGCGAGGACGAGGAACGCCGCCCCGGGCCACTCGGGGGAGTGCGCGCTCTCGTCCCGCGACTCGGGTACGCCCCACCGCGCGAGGACGAGCGCGCCGGCGGTGAGGGTCGCGCTCACCCAGAAGATCCAGCGCCACCCCGGCCCCCCGGCGAGGAGGCCGCCGAAGACGGGGCCCGCCGCGCTCGCCGCGCCGATGCACGCCGTCCACAGCGCGATGATCCGCTGACGCTCCTTGCGGCCCCGCGCGGCCGCCGCGAGCATCGCGAGGGATGCCGGCAGGACGAGGCCGACGGCGGCGCCCTGGATCGCCCGGCCGGTGATGAGCACCCCGGCGTCCTGCGCGACGGCGCAGACGAGCGAGCCGACCACGAACACCCCGCCGCCGAGCACGAACGCGAACCGCCGGCCGATCCGGTCGGCGATCGCGCCGCCCGCCGGGAGCACCGCGATGGGGGCGAGGAGGTAGGCCTGGACCACCCACCCCTGGGCGTCGGGGAGGAGGCGCAGCTCCCGCTGGATCGACGGCAGCGCGACCGTGATGACGGTCCCGTCGAAGAGGACGAGCGCCGAGCCGATCGTCGCGGCGAAGAGCGCGGGCCAGATGTGGCGGGCGAGGACGATCTCGCCGATCGTCCCACATCACGTGTCGCGCGAAACCTCCGCGGCGCGCGCAGGCGTCTCACGCCTCGAGCTGGTCGACGAGGCACTCGCCCGGTGACTTGTCGTCGCGCCAGCGCTGCACCTTCGTCCCGTGCCGGATGCGCCCGTCGGAGGCGTGGTCGTAGGTCACCTCGACGACGAGCTCCGGGCGCAGTGCGATCCACTCGAGCTCCTCGTCCGGCCGCCACCGCGACGGGTCGCCCATCCCGCGGTCGCCCGTCTCGTACGGCGCGAGCCGCTCGACGAGCGCGCGCTTCTCCTTCGCGCTGAAGCCCGACGAGTGGCCGACGACCCGCAGCGTCCCGTCCGGCTCGTAGAGGCCGAGGATGATCGAGCCGACGGTGCCCTCGGCCTTCCCCGGGCGCCAGCCGACGACGACCGCGTCGAGGGTCCGGACGCGCTTGATCTTCGCCATCCCGTCGCGCTTGCCGGGGAGGTACGGCGCCCCCGTCGCCTTCGCGATGACCCCCTCGGCCTCGTGCAGCCAGCGCTCCGCGTCGGCCGCCGCCCGCGCCACCGGCGTGAGCGAGAAGGGGTGCCCGTCGCGGGCCGGGTCGTGCTGGTCCACCCACGCCTCGAGCCGCGCCCGCCGCTCGGCGTACGGCGACTCGAGCAGGACCTCGTCGCCGTCGCAGAGGAGGTCGAAGGCGACGAAGCGCGCCGGCGTCTCGACCGCCAGCCGCGCGACCCGCGATGCCGCGGGGTGGATCCGCTGGGAGAGGGCGTCGAAGGTGAGGCCGCCCTCCACCTCCGCGCTGTCGACGACGAGCTCCCCGTCGAGGACGGCCCGCAGTCCCTCAGGGAACGTCACCTCGGGGAAGTAGCGGTGCAGCGGCTTGCCGCCCCGCGACTGGATGTAGGCCTCGACCGCGTCGTCGCCCTCCCCGGCGCCGCCGAGGAAGACGATCGCGCGGAAGCCGTCCCACTTCGGCTCGTACCACCAGCCCTCCGCCTCGTCCGGCAGCGTCTTGCGCGGGCGGGCGAGCTGCGGCGGCAGCGGCGGCTGGAGTGGGAGGGTCGGCATCGCACGCCGACCCTACCCACGTCAGCCCGCGCTCTCGCGTGCTCGCCGCCGTCAGGGCGACGGGGGTCGCAGGAGGAGGCAGGTCGTCGTCGCGTGGGCGAGGAGCCTCCCGTCCGCCGCCGAGGTGAGCTTCCCCTCCGCCGTGGCGACCGTCCGCCCCGCATGGAGGACGGTCCCCTCCGCGAGCAGCTCCCCCGCGTCGGCCGGGATCCCGCGCACGTAGTTGATCTTCAGCTCGAGCGTCGTGTAGCCGACCCCGGCCGGGAGCGTCGTGTGGACCGCGCACCCGACGCACGAGTCGAGCATCGTCGCGATCATCCCGCCGTGCACGGCGCCGAGCGGGTTGAGCATCCACCCGGCCGTGTCGGCGGCGAAGACGATCCGCCCCTCCTCGACGAGCGGCAGCGAGAAGTCGAGGAGCGCGCCGATCGGCGGCCGCGGCAGCTCGCCGGCGGCGATGCCCCGCCAGATCTCGAGCCCGCTCATCCGCAGGCCCGCGGTGATCGTCTCGGTCGGGTCCTCCCAGGTGAAGGCGTGCGAGCCGGCGCCCATCATGCGACCACCTCCGCCGCCGCGGGAGAGATGCTGCCGGTCGTCGCGGGACGCGCCGCAGCGGCGGGGGCCGCGAGGGGCCCGACCGCGTGGAGCGCCGCGGCCGAGGCGAGGGCAGCCCCGAGCATGAGCGCCCACACCCCGTCGAAGGCGCCCGGCCCGTCCGGCGTCCCGAGAAGCGGGACGAGGAGGGCGACGCCGAGCGCCGTCCCGAGCTGACGCCCCATCGTGAGGAGCGCCGCCCCGGTCGCGAACCGCGTCGGGGGCAGCGAGGCGGCGGCGGCCGAGGTGAGCGCCGGGTTGACGAGTCCGACGCCGAGGCCGCCGACGATCATGCCCGGGAGGAAGCCGCCGGCGTACGAGGCGCCCTCGCCGAGCCCGACGAGCCACCAGGCCGCGCCCGCCGCGAAGAGGAGCGCTCCGGCCGCGCCCGCGGCGTGCGGACCGATGCGTGCGCCGAGTCGCGCCCCGGGCACGCTCGCGAGCGCCGCGACGACGGGGCCGGGCGCGAGCATGAGCCCGGCGTCGAGGACGTCCTCGCCGCGCACGGCGGTGAGGTAGAGCACCGCGCCGAGCAGCATCGCCGCGAAGGCGACGAAGAAGAGCGCCGCGGCGGCGACCGCGAGCCGGAACGAGCGCACCCCGACGAGCGCGGGCTCGAGGATCGGAGCGGGATGGCGGCGGGAGCGGTCCGCGACGACCACGAGCAGCAGCGCGCCGGCGGCGGCGAGGCCGAGCGTCCGCGCCCCCGTCCACCCCCAGTCCTCGGCGCTCACGATCGCGGCGACCACCGCGCCGGTGCCGAGCGCGAGCGCGACGGCACCGAGGACGTCGGGGCGCCGCGTCTCGGGGTCGCGGACCTCGCGCAGGATGCGCCGCGCGGCGACGAGCGCGACGAGTCCGACGGGCACGTTGACGAGGAAGACCCACTGCCATCCGAGGCCGACGAGGAGACCGCCGACCGGCGGGCCGGCCGCGGCGGCCACCCCGCCCGACGCCGCCCAGACGCCGATGGCGACGGGCCGCTGCTCCGCGGGGAACTCGGGGAGGAGGAGTCCCAGGGAGGTCGGCACGAGGAGCGCGGCCCCGGCCGCCTGGAGGACGCGCGCGGCGACGAGCGCCTCGACCGAGGTCGCGAGGGCGCAGAGGGCGCTCGCGAGGGTGAAGACCGCGAGGCCGAGGAGGAAGCCGCGGCGGCGGCCGACGGCGTCCGCCCACCGGCCTGCCGGGACGAGCAGGGCGGCGAACACGATCGCGTAGGCGCTGAGCACCCACGAGAGCCCGGAGAGGCTCGCGCCGCCGAGATCCTCCCGGATGTCCGGGAAGGCGACGTTGACGATGAAGAGGTCGAGACTCGAGACGAAGATCCCGACGCAGACGACGACGAGGACCTGCCATCGGCGGTCGACGCGTCCTGAGGCGAGGCTTGTGAGTTTCATGATGAAACGCACTCTACGTCAGTCAGTTGCGTGATGCAACCAACTCGCGCTACCCTGGGTGGCAGAGATGCTGCGCAGCGACTACGAGGGACAGACCTGCTCGATCGCCCGGACCCTGGAGATCGTCGGCGAGCGGTGGACGATGCTCGTCCTCCGCGACGTCTTCCTCGGGCTCCGCCGCTTCGACGAGATCCAGTCCGACCTCGGCATCGCCCGCAACACGCTGAGCTCGCGCCTCGACAAGCTCGTCGCCGCCGGCATCCTCGAGCGCCGCCGGTACCAGGAGCGTCCGCCGCGGGACGAGTACCTCCTCACCGAGAAGGGCGTCGACCTGTGGCCGGTCGTCGTCTCGCTCATGCAGTGGGGTGACCGCTACGCGCCGACGGACGCCGGCCCACCCGTCGTCCTGCGCCATCGCGACTGCGGAGGCGAGCTCACCGGCCACCGCACGTGCGCGACGTGCGGCGAGCCGCTCGGCCCGCGCGACGCCGTCGCCGAGGTCGGCCCCGGAGCCGCCCCCGACCATCCGCTGCGCCGCCGCGCACGCGCCTGAGGGCGTCCCGGAGCCGCGGCTGCGCGCCCTGTCGGCGCGCGAGCACCGGCGGTTTGACTAGGGTCTTCCCGATGCGAGCTGTCTCAGGGAGGGCTGCGCGCGCGATCTTCGTCGCGCTCGCGAGCGCCGTCACGACCGCTGCCGCTGCGCCGGCGGCGATCGCGGAGACCGCGTCTCCGCGCATCATCGGGGGGGTGCCGACGAGTGCCGCGACCGTCCCGTGGCAGGTCGCTCTGCTCTCGGCCGGCATCGGGCCGGACCGCACCCGGGCCTTCTGCGGCGGCGCGATCATCGACACGACGCGCGTCGCGACCGCCGCCCACTGCACCTACGACGGCGACGGGCCGCTCGAGCCCTCCGAGATCGAGGTCCTCGTCGGCGCGACGAACCTCGGCAACGGCACGACCGTCGCCGACGACGGCACCGAGATCGCCGTGACGCAGATCACGCGCGATCCGCGCAACACGGCCGCGGCGCCCTTCTCGCACGACTACGCCGTCCTCACGCTCGCGACCCCGCTCGCGTTCAACGACGAGATCAAGCCGATCGAGCTCGCGACGCCGGAGGAGGCGTCGCTCTGGGACGGCGACGGCGGGGACATCGCCGTCGTGAGCGGCTGGGGCAGCACGACGCCGCAGGACGGCGCGCCACTGCTCCCGATCCTCACGCCGCCCCCGAGCTTCCCCACGGAGCTGCGCGCGGTCTCCGTCGACGTCTACACGGACGCGACGTGCGCCGCCGTCTACGGCGCGATCGACACGAGCGAGACGATCTGCGCCGGCGCGCCCGAGGGCAACCGCGACGCCTGCCAGGGCGACTCCGGCGGTCCGCTCGCCGCGGTCTCCGACGGCGTCCCGATCCTCATCGGGCTCGTGAGCTTCGGCGCCGGCTGCGGTGACCCGCGGTTCCCCGGCGCGTACGCCGAGGTCGCCCCGCAGCGCGGCTTCTTCAAGCCGGACGCCGGCGCCGTGCTCCGCAACTTCATCCCGCCGGTGCTCGGTCTCGACGCCGCCCGCAACCGCATCGGCTGCGTCCCCGGCGGCTGGACGAGCGCCCCGGCGTTCCGCTACCGCTTCACGCGCAGCGACGGCGTGACGCTGCAGGACTCGCAGAGCGCGACCTACAAGCTGAACGCCGCGGACGCGGAGAAGTCCATCACCTGCACGGTCACCGCGGTGAACGCCGCGGGGGCGAAGAACCGCACGACGGCGGCGCTGAAGATCCCGTCGTCGGCGATCGCCGAGCTCGTCGCCAAGAACCCGGCGAAGCTCCGCGTGCGCCGCAACCGCATCGACGACGGCCGGCTCGACATGCTCGTCGAGATCACGAAGCGCGCGGCCGGCGACACGCTCTCCTTCGAGCTCGAGGCCGGTGGCGAGCGCTTCCGCTTCACGGCGAAGGTGCCCGCCGACGGCGTCCTCAAGATCGACCGCAAGCTGCCGTCGAAGATGCGCGACCAGACGAGCGGGATCGTCGAGATCGACTACGCCGGCAACACGAGGGTGCGTCCCGACGACGTCCGCCTCCGCGCCGCTCGCGTGAAGGCGAACCTCGAGCGTCGCACGGCCCGGCTGCGGGGCGGCCGGCTCGAGGTCGGCGGGACGATCAGCGACGACGCCCGCGGCATCGTGCGCATCCGCTACGGCTACGACGACGCCGACGGCGCGGTGAAGTTCATCAACTACCGCGCGCGGATCCGGGACGGCCGCTGGTCGATCGACGAGCGGCTCACGGGCGCGGCCGCCGAGGGCGGCCAGCTCTCGATCCAGTTCACGGGCTACCTGCCCGAGCGGATGCGCGGCGAGCAGACCGCGAAGCAGGTCGGCGGAGGCTGAGAGAGCCTCGTGGAGAGCCCCTCACCGTGAGGGGCTCTCTCAGTCCCTGCGCGGCGCGGCGCTCGCGCCGCGCAGGCGACGGAGCATCGTGTCGGCGAGCCGGGGCGACACGCCGTTCGCGACGCGCAGGAGGCGCACGATCGGCGGGTGGGACAGGTCGCGGGCGTCGCTCTCGACCGCCGCGACGATCTTCTCCGCCATCTCGGTGGCCGGGGCGGCGTCGGGGCCGCCGCGGTACCAGTCCGGCATGCGGTCCTTCTCGTGGTCGTGCAGCGACGTCGCGATCTCGCCGGGGTAGACGGTCGTGAGCGAGACGCCGGTGCCCGCCAGCTCGTGACGCAGGGCCTCGGCGAACATGCGCTGCGCCGCCTTCGTCGCGCCGTAGACGGCCGCCTGCGGGAACGAGCGCAGGCCGGCCCCCGAGCTGACGACGACGATGTGCCCGCCCCCGGCGCCGAGGAGGTGCGGGAGGCCGTGGTGCACGAGGTGGAGCGTCCCGTACCAGTTGATGTCGGTCATGCGCCGCATCTCGTCGAGGGACTGGTCCCGGAAGGGGCCGTAGTGCGTGACGCCGGCGTTCGCGACGAGGAGGTCGATCCCGCCGGCGCGGTCGACGAACGCCTCGACCGCGTTCCGCACGCTCTCCGCGTCGGCGACGTCGCACGGCAGCGGGACGTGGTCGCCGGGCAGCGACGTCGCGAGCGCGTCGAGCTCGTCCGCCGAGCGGGCGGCGAGGCCCACGGTGGCGCCGCGTCCGGCGAGCGTCGTCGCGAGCTCGCGGCCGATGCCGCGCGAGGCGCCGGTGATGAGCGCCCTCGTCCCCTCTGAGATCTCCATGGGCGAACGCTAGTCGTCCGGCTGGCGGAGCGGGGCCACGTGGAGCGGGGTGCGACCGCGGCGACCGGCCCGCTCGACGATCCCGAGGGCGCGCAGGCAGTACAGCGTGCGCTGGGCGAGCGTCCGGTCGCAGCGCAGCAGCTCGGCGACGTCGCGGGTGCTGAACGGGTCGCTCGGCAGCGCGGGCAGCGCCCGCAGCACGTCGCGCGGGCTCTCCAGCACGACGCGGTCCAGGATCGCGACGAGGCGGCGCTCCCCTGCCTCACGGGTACGCCGGCGGGCGTTCGCCGGTCGCGGCGGGCGAGGCGTGCGCACCTCGGGACCGAGGAGGTGGTCGCCGCGGAGAGCGTCGGCGGTGACGAGCAGGACGTGGTGGGCGGCCCCCGGCGCAGGACGCCGTCGCGGCGCCGGCGGCCGGCCCCGCCCGCGGACGAGCGGGTCCGCCCAGCCGACCCACGCGTGCGAGGCGTCGTCGGCCTCCGTCGCGAGGACGATCTCGGCCGCCCCGGAGAGCTCCACCTCGACCGCGACCCAGCCGTCCGGCTCGTCCCGGCGCCCGTCGAGGACGCGGTCGGCGAGCCACGTGACCTCGCCCCCCGCGACCGCCGTCGTCCCGACCCGGAAGGTGACCGGACCGCCGATGCGTCCGAGCACGGCGTTCGTCACGCCGGCCGCCGTCTCGAGCCGCCCGTCGCTCGCCCACGCGGGAAGCCTGAACCGCACGGCGCTCGGAGGGTGCTGGAAGAGCCCGGCGCGGCTGTCGGCGCCGACGTGCAGCTGGCGGGGCTCGACGTGCTGCGGCCCCGGCGCGTCGATCGCCGCGGAGCCGAGGAGGTCGACGAGGTGGAGGGTCGCCGTCATGCGACCGCCTCCTCCCAGATCGCGCGGGGTCGCGGCGTACGTCTCCTCGGCCGTCGGCTGCGCTCGGCCCGGGCCCCGGCGGCGCTCCGCGGCCACCGCCGCGAACGCCCGACCCCAGCCCGCGACGTCCTCGGGGTCGATGGTGAAGCCGTCGACCCCGTCGCGGACCTGCTCGGAGAGGCTCCCGATCCGGCTCACGAGGACCGGGAGGCCGATGTGGAGCGCCTCCTTCACGACGAGCGGGTCGTTCTCGTACCAGCGCGCCGGGAGGACGAGCGCGTCGGCGTCGGCGTAGACCTCACCGAGTCGGGCCCGCGGCACGGGGTCCGCGATCCGGATCCGCGGGTCGGCAGCGGCAGCGGCGCGCAGGTTCGCGACGTAGTCGGCGTCGGCCCCCGGGGCACCGACGAGGACGAGCTCCGCGTCGATGTCGGGGCGGGCCCGCAGCGCCGCGACGGCGATGTCCTGGCCCTTGTGCGGGACGAGGTGCGCGACGCACACCAGGCGCGCGCGCGACCCGGGGCGCGGCGCGACGTCGAGCCCGTCCGTCTCGATGCCGTGGGGGAGGACGCGCATCCGCGCCGGGTCGTGACCGTGGGCGAGGTGGACGTCCCGCTGGAAGCGGGAGAGCGCGACGACGCTCGTCGCTGCGTCGAGCGCCCGGCGCAGCCGGGCGGGCCGGGCGGCGAGGACGGCGCGGGCGGCCCGCGTCGGCGCGACGCCGTGGAGGTCGGCGACGCACTCCAGGCACGCGTCGGGGTCCGTCGGCCCGGCGCACGTCGCGCCGTCGGGGCGCAGGAGCGTGTGACGCGGGCAGAGGAACCAGAAGTCCGTGAGCGTGACGACGGACGGGATGCCGAGCGTCTGGCAGGACTCGATCGCCGAGGCGCCGAGGCGGAGGCCGTGCGTGACGTGCACGAGATCGGGCGGGTCCTCCGCGAGGAGACGGGCGACGCGCGCCCCCGTCTCGGGGTCGTCGTGCTCCCAGCCGACGACGCTCGGCGCGGCCGAGAGGTTCCGCGAGATCCGGCGGACGCGGACGCCCTCGACCTGCTCGTCGCTCGTCGTCCACGACGCGGGATCCGCCGACGGATCCTCCCGACCGGCGATGACGACGACGTCGTCCCCGTCGCGCAGCGCGCGTCGCGCGAGGCCCGCGGTGTAGAGCTCGGTCCCCCCGACCTCGTGCGGACCGTATTGGTGGACGAGGAACGCGATCCTCATCGTCCGGCCCCTCCGACGAGCCGACGCCGGAGGTCCTGCAACGCGCGCGCGAGCCGCCACGCCCGCGTGCCGGCGAGCTCGTCGAGCCGCTGCTCGGCCGCGACGGCGCGGTCACCGGCGGCGAGCGCCTCCCGGCGCAGCGCGTCGGCCCGATCCCGCTCCGCGTCGCGCTCCCCCCACCGGGCGTGCATCGCCTGCTGCGCGAGCGCTTCGCCCACGCCGGCGAGCTCGCGGTCGTGACGCAGCCCCTCGGCGGCCGCGCGGAGCCGCTCGAGCTCGCTCTCGAGCCACTCGACCCTCGCCGCGGCGGTGCGCGCCGCCGGGCCCGCTGCGTGTCGTCGCCTGGCCGCCGGCGAGGCGGGCGACCACGGCGACTCTCGGGAGAAGAGCGACGGCGCCTCGCCGCGGGACGGGCACGGGGGATCGATCTCGCGCAGCGGGTCGAGCGCTGGGTGCGCGACCGGCTCGCCGGTCTCGAGGAACGGGCCCCAGCGCTGCATGAAGCGCTCGCGGTCGCCCGGCCCGGGGCTCGACCCGCGCGTCGCTCCCTCGTGGTGGACGAGGCGCGCCTCCGGCGTCGAGACGGTGCGCACACCGTGCTCGGCGAGCCGCATCGCGACGTCGACGTCGCTGAACTCGAGGACGAGCGCCGGGTCGTAGCCGCCGACGGCCGTGAACGACTCGCTGCGCACGAGCGTGCAGGCGCCCGTGACCGCGGGCGGGTTGGTCGCCGTCCTGGACGCGCCGCCGGGGAGCGCGTCGGCCGGCCAGGCGCACCCGAGGTTGTCGATGCGGATGGGATGCGTGACGACCCCGGTGTGCTGGAGGAGCCCGCCGGGGTAGGTGAGATGTGCGCCGACGAGGCCGACGCCGGGCCGGTGCAGCCACGCCCGCATCCGCTCGAGCCACGCGTCGTCGGTGGCGACGACGTCGTCGTTGAGGAAGAGGAGCTCGCTGCCGCGGGCCGCCCGGGCACCCGCGTTGCAGGCGGCCGAGTAGTTGAACGGCCTGTCCTGCGGGACGCGGACGACGGGCGCGGCGAGGCGGTCGAGCGCCGCGGCGACGTCCGCCGGGGGGTCGCCGTCGGCCACGAGGACGATCTCGAGCGGCGTGTGCGCGGCGGCGGGCGCGAGGCTCTCGAGGCAGTCGGCGACGTGCTCGTCCGCGAAGCGGGTGCAGATGACGACGCTCACGCACCGCTCGACCCCGGGCGCGTCGGGCGCCGTCGCGAGCGGAGCCCCGCGGTCGGCGGCCGGCGCGGTCCGGATGAAGAGGGACCGGGGCACGTGGACGACGCGAGCGCGGCGCACGTCGAGTCCGAGGAGGAGCTCGCGGAGGTCCGCCGGCCCCTCCTCCGCGGCGAGCGCGGCGGCGGCCGCGTCCCGACCGACGAGCGCGAGGGGACCCGCGTAGGGCGTCTGGAGGAGGAGGTCGGGCGACCACGTCGGCTTGAGGCGCACGGGGGCGTCGCCCGGCGCGGGGTCGGCGAGCTCGTCGTCCCCGTAGACGACGTCCGGGTGGGCGTGGTCGACGACGGCGCGACGCAGCCGGCGCGTCGCGCCGGGGGCGAGGACGCCGGTCTCCTCGACGAGGAGCGCGTACGGGAGCCGCGACCGGACGAGAGCCCGGAGCGCATCGGGCAGCCGGGCCTCGGAGCCGGGGGGCGGCCGCCATCTCTCGTCGCCGTCCCGGAGGCCCGCACGCAGCGCGACGTCGGTCGCCGGGTCCCGAGCGGCCGGGCCGATCGGTGCGATGAGGAGCGGGACATCGGCGGGCGGGGCGCACTCGTCGGGGAGCCCGGGGTCGGCGCACGCCCGCAGCGGCGCGTACACGGCGGCCGGGTCGACGACGACGGTGCGGGACTCGCGGGCGACCTCCGTCCCGGCGACGCGAGCGCGGACCGTGAGGACGTGCTCGCCCGGCGTCCAGGTCGTCAGGTCGACGATCGCGGCGATCTGATGGGTCCATGGGGCCACCGCGGGGCCGGTGAGCCGCCGGACGAGCGCTCGGGCGACGGCGTGGCCGTCGGCGAGGACGTCGATCTCCGGAGTCGCCTCGGCGGTGATGAGCGCGCGCACGGCGAGGACACGGGCGGCGTGCTCACGGTCCTCCGTCCACAGGTGGAGCACCGCGCCACTCTATCCCGAGCCCGCGGCGCGGAGGCGGCGCGGGCTCCGTCGCCGCCCCGCCGTCGATCAGCTCCGCGAGAAGGGGCGGTGGTGCGCGGCGCCGAGGTCGTCGAGGACCGCGGCGAGGATCTCCTCGGCGCGCTCGCCGGTGAGCGGCTCTCGCGCGGTCGTCTCGGCCGCCTCGGCCTCCTCGGCGGCGGGCTCGGAGGGGGTCTCGGCCTCCGAGGGCGTCACGGCGACGCCCGCGGGCTCCAGCTCCTCGGGCACCTCGACGGCGGCGGGCTCCTCGGCGGCGATGGGCTCCTCGGCCGGCCGGGGCGCGGGCTCCGGCTCGCCCTCGACGGCCTCCTCGACGACCGGCGCGACGTCGGCGGGCTTCGGGCGCCGGCCGAACAGCCGGGCGAAGAAGCCCGGGCGCGAGCGCGGCGGCTCGGGGGCCGGGGCGGCACGGGGCGCGGGCTCGGGCGTGGGCTCCGGCTTCGCCGGCTCCTGCGCCTCGGGCTCGTCCCACGGCGCCGCCTCGGCCTCCGGTGCGGCCGCCTCGTCCTCCGCCGCCGGCGCCTCGGGCTCCGCCTCGCCGGCCGGCTCCTCGACGTCGACGGTCGCCGCGGCCGGCTCGGCCGGCTGCGTCGGCGTCGCCGTGAGCGTCACCTTCGTCCCCCACCCGCTCGACTCGATCTCGACCGTGCCGCATGCGCGGTCGCCCTCCCAGGCGACGGTCGTCTCGGGGTCCGTCCGGGTGATGCGGATCTCGCCGAACTCACCGAGATGGCGGGCGAGGGCGGTGACGTCGCTCAGCTCGGCCCACAGCTCGGGCGGGCTCTTCACGAGTGTTCGGCGAACGGTGGCATCGGGCATCGCGACAAGAAGTTCCACCGACCTGCTGAACTTCCTCCCGGTTGCGGTCTTTTACGGATCCTGGTCCGGGACTTGCGCGTATGAGCATTCACATGCGAAGGACGATCGGCATCGCTCTCGCCGTCTGCGCGGCGGTCGCTGCGACTCTCGCCTCGGGGTCGTACGTCATCGGCTGCGTCGTGCTCGGCACCGCGGTCGAGGTCGGCGTCATCTGGGCGGCGTTCCGCGAGCCGGTCGCCGAGGGGGCCCGGCGCGACGACGACGAGGACGAGGGCGGCGGCGGCTGGCGCATGCCCGACCATCCGCCGGACCCGTGGCCGCCGATGTCGCCGGCCGCGAGGGACGCCTCCCACGGGGAGCGCGTCCTCACGCCGGCGTAGGGCCTCTCAGGTGTAGCCGCCCGGCTTCGCGACCATGAGGAAGACCGCGAGGGCGACGAGCGCGGCGGCGACGAGCCCGACCGTCCGCACGCGCGCGTACAGCGACTCGTACTCGGCGCTGAACTCCACCGTCGAGCCCGCGGCCGTCGCGATGTCCTTCTGGGCGAGCTCGGCGAGCCGGCGCTCCTGCGGCGAGAAGAAGGCGCCGCCGAGCCCGAAGAGGACGATGAGGATCGCCATCGGGCCGCTCACCCACGAGCGGTCCCACAGCTCGGCGTCGGTCGCGAGGTAGATGCCGGCGACGAGCACGACGACCATCCCCGGGGTGATCACCTTCTTGCCGATCTCGTCCTGGGCGAGATGGAGGGCCGCCATCGCATGGGGCTGGCGGCGCTTCACGAACTCGATGAGGACCGGGTAGACGAAGGTGATGCCGAACGCGACGACGACGCCGAGGACGTGCACGGCGACGACGACGTCGTAGAACCGGATCGCGAGCATGGGCGGGAAGCCTAGAGCGCAGCGGGCCCGGGCGGAACATCCTCCGCCGAGGGGCTCAGGCGGCGGCGCCCTCGACCACGGGCTCCGCGGGCGCGCGTCGGCGCTCGGCGAGGAGCACCGGCAGAAGCGCGAGGGCGAGCAGGCCGCCGGCGAGCGAGAGCGCGGCGTAGCTCGCGGAGGCGACGACGACGCCGCTCGCCATCCCTCCCCCCGCGCCGGAGAGAGCGACCCCGAGGTCGACCGTCCCCTGGGTCCGGGCACGCCGGGCGAGCGGGACGGCGTCGGTGACGAGCGCGGTGCCGCCGAGCAGCGCGAAGTTCCAGCCGAGGCCGAGGAGCGCGAGGGCGACGGTGAGGAGCGCCATCGACTCGGGCGGCGCCGACGCGGCGAGGATGCCGGCGAGGACCAGCGTCATGCCCCCTGCGGCGATGACCGGCCGGCGGCCGAGGCGGTCGAGGAGCTGCCCGGTGAGCGGCGAGGGGAGGAACATCGCGGCGATGTGGATCGAGATGACGATCCCCGCGTCGCCGATGCTGTGCCCGTGGTCGCGCATGTGGACGGGCGTCATCGTCATCACCGCGACCATGACGAGCTGGGCGAGGATCATCGCGGCCGCCGCGAGGCGCACCGTCGCGTCGGGGCCGGCCGGCGGCTCCGGCGCGCGGTCCCCGGCCTCGGCCCCTGGGGCGTCGAGCTCGCGGGCGACGAGAAGGGGGTCCGGCCGCAGGAGGACGACGACGGTGAGCGCGGCGAGCGCGTAGGCCGCGGACGCGAGCATGAAGGGGCCGGCGAGCTCGCGGACGCCGACGGCCTCGGCGATCGACCCCGTCGGCTCGACGAGGTTCGGCCCGACGACGGCCCCGAGCGTCGTCGCGACGAGGACCGTGCTCACGGCTCTCCCGCGCCGGTCGGGCGGGGCGAGGTCCGCTCCCGCGTACCGCGCCTGGAGGTTCGTCGCGATCCCGGAGCCGTAGAGGAAGAGCGACGGGAAGAGGAGCGCGACCGAGTCCACGGCGGCGGCGAGGACGACCCCCGCCCCGCCGAGCGCGCCGACCGCGTAGCCGGCCGCGAGCCCCGGTCGCCGCCCCGCGCGCTCGGACAGGCGACCGACGCCGATCGCCGCCCCGGCCGAGCCGAGCGTGAAGAGCGCGGCGGGAAGGCCGGCCGACCCCGTCGAGCCGATCATGTCCTCGGCGAGGAGGGCGCCGACCGTCACCCCCGCCGCGAGTCCCGCGCCGGCGAGGACCTGCGAGGCGAGGAGGACCCGCATCGTCCTCCGATGCAGGGCCTCTGTCGTCATCGGCTCAGAACGTCGGCGTGTACTTGCCGAAGACGTCCTGCATCGCGCCGCACACCTCGCCCATCGAGGCTCGGTCGCGCAGCGCGTTCTTGATGTGCGGCAGCAGGTTGTCGGTGCCGCGGGCCGCCTCGCGGAGCTGCTCGAGGCGCTGCTCGACGGCCTGCTGGTCGCGGTTCGCCTTGAACTCCTTGAGCCGGTCGACCTGCGCCTTCTCGGAGGCCGGGTCGACGCGGAGGAGGTCCGGCACCTCGAGCTCCTCCTCGACGAAGCGGTTGACGCCGACGACGACGTCCTGCTCGAGGCGGTAGCGCTCCTGGTAGCCCCAGGCGGACTCGTCGATCTCGCCGGTGATGAACTCGATCGCGTTCACCGACCCCCCGAGCTCGTCGACCTTGTGGATGAGGTCGTAGGCGCGGGTCTCGATCTCGGCCGTGAGCGCCTCGACGAAGTAGCTGCCGGCGAACGGGTCGACGGTGTCGGTGGCCCCGGACTCGTGGCCGATGATCTGCTGGGTGCGCAGAGCGGTCTTCGCAGCCGTCTCCGACGGGAGCGCGAGCGCCTCGTCGAAGCCGTTGGTGTGAAGCGACTGCGTGCCGCCGCACACCGCGGCGAAGCCCTGGAGCGCGACGCGGACGATGTTGTTCACCGGCTGCTGCGCGGTGAGGGTGACGCCACCGGTCTGCGTGTGGAACCGCAGCATCATCGACTTCGGGTTCTCGGCGCCGAAGCGCTCCTTCATGATCGTCGCCCACATCCGCCGGGCGGCGCGGAACTTCGCGACCTCCTGGAAGACGTTGTTGTGGCCGTTGAAGAAGAAGGCGAGACGCGGGGCGAAGTCGTCGACCTTGAGCCCGGCGTCGACGGCGGCCTGCACGTAGGCGATGCCGCTGCAGAGCGTGAACGCGACCTCCTGGACGGCCGAGCAGCCCTTCTCGCGGAAGTGGTAGCCCGAGATGGACACCGTGTTCCACTTCGGGATGTTGTCCTTGCAGTAGGCGAACAGGTCCGTCGTGAGCCGCATCGTCGGCTTCGGCGGGTAGATGTAGTTGCCGCGGGCGATGTACTCCTTGAGCACGTCGTTCTGCGTCGTCCCGCGGAGCTTCTCGCTCGGGACGCCCTGCTCCTCGCCGACGAGCTCGTAGAGGCAGAGGAGGACCGAGGCCGGCGCGTTGATCGTCATCGAGGTCGAGACCTCGTCGAGCGGGATCTGGTCGAACGCGAGGCGCATGTCGTCGATCGTGTCGATGGCGACGCCGGTGCGCCCGACCTCGCCGAGGCAGCGCGGGTTGTCGGAGTCGAGGCCGAGCTGGGTCGGCAGGTCGAAGGCCATCGAGAGGCCGGTGCCGCCGCGCGAGAGGAGGTAGCGGTAGCGCTCGTTGGACTCCTTCGCGCTCGCGTACCCCGCGTACTGGCGCATCGTCCAGAGCTGCTTGCGGTACATCTCCTTGTGCACGCCGCGCGTGTACGGGTACGAGCCGGGCTCGCCGAGGCGCTCCTCGAGGTCCGCGGGGATGTCGTCCGCCGTGTAGAGCGGCTCGATCTCGATGCCCGAATCGGTGAAGTGCCGCGGGTCGTCCTTGCCGACGATCGGGGCGACGGTCAGCCGGTCTTCGCGCTCAGGAGATGTGGCCATGCGGACAGCCTACGCGCGAGCGCGCGAGAGCGACGTGCCAGCCCCGGTGCGGGTCCCCGACGCGGTGAGTGTGGATCTGCCCGGCCGACAGCCGGGCAGATCCACACTCACGCCCCGGGGGCGGTGCGGCGGGCGACGAGCGTCGTGTGGAACGGCGTGCGGTGCTCCTCCGTCACCCGCAGGCCGACCGCTCCGACCATCGCGCGCAGGGCGCTCGGCGTGATCGCCCAGTACCAGTTGACGTAGCCGCGGGCGGGGTCGAACGGCTCGGTGTGGGTCGGGTGGATCCCGGGGGCGGGTGCGAAGACGCAGACGTTGCGCCGGCCGAGGCGCTCGGGGATCGTCTCGCTCGCGAGGAGGAGCGTCTCGCCGGTCACCGAGGCGAGCCGCTCGAGCGTGAGGAGCGGGTGCGGGGCGTGGTAGAGGACGCCGCTGCACCACACGACGTCGTGCGTGCCCAGCCCGGCGAGCGCGACCTCGTCGTGGAGGTCGCCCTGGACGAAGCGGACCTTCGAGTCGCGGCGTGCGTGCTCGGCCTGGTACTCGGCCGTCTCGCCCATGACGTCCATGCCGCTCACCTCGCGGGCGCCCGCCTCCTCGGCGGCGAAGGCGATCGCGCCGTCGACCGACCACATGCAGCCGATGTCGGCGAACGAGCGCCCGCGGGCGTGGCGCTCGACGAGCTCCTCGCGGGGCGGGGTCGCGCGCGAGAGCCGGGCGCGCAGGCGGGCGGGGACGAGCGGCATCGCCGGGAGGGTACGGACCCGCGGTAGCCTCGGTCCCGTGCACGTGACGGTGAAGCTCTACGCGGGCCTGCGCGAGGCGGCCGGCACCGACGAGATCGACCTCGAGCTGCCCGAGGGCGCGCGTGTGCGCGACGCCCTCGCGGCGATCGACCACCTCGCTCCGCCCGGGATGTGCCTCGTGCTCGCGGTGAACCGCCGGTACGCCGCGGAGGAGGAGTCCCTCTCACCCGGCGACGAGCTCGCGGTCGTCCCGCCGGTGAGCGGCGGCGCCGACGCCGTCCACGTCGCGGTGCGCGAGGAGCCGCTGTCGCTCGACGCGATCGCCGCGCGGGTCGCCGATCCGCGCGCCGGCGCCGTCGTCACGTTCGACGGCCGCACGCGCGACGTCCCGTTCCTCGACTACGAGGGCTACGTCGAGATGGCCCAGGACGTGCTGCGCGAGATCGCCCAGGAGGCCGTGGACCGGCACGGTCTCTGCGCGGCCGCGGTCGAGCATCGCGTCGGCAGGGTCGCGCTCGGCGAGCCGTCCGTGCTCGTCGCGGCGAGCGCGCCGCACCGCCCGGAGGCCTTCGCGGGCGCACGCGAGATCATCGACGCGCTCAAGGAGCGTGCTCCCTTCTGGAAGAAGGAGGAGGGGGCGTGGAAGCACGAGTCGACGCCGCCGGTGCAGCGGCGAGACGCTCCCGCAGCCGGTCCCTGACCGCCGGCCACTCGTCGTCGATGATCGAGTACCAGGCGGTGTCGCGGACGCCCACGCCCGGGATGATCCGGTGCTTGCGATGGATCCCCTCGAACGTCGCGCCGAGCGCGAGCATCGCGCCGCGCGACCGCGCGTTGCGCTCGTGCGTCTTGAGCTCGACGCGCAGGCACCTGAGCGCGTCGAAGGCGTGTCCGAGCATGAGGAGCTTGGCCTCGACGTTCGCGCCGGTGCCCCACGCGAGCGGTGAGAGGAAGGTCCAGCCGATCTCGACGCCGCGGTCGGCGGGGCGGAGCGTGAGATAGCGCGTCGACCCGATCGCGACGTCGTCCGCCCGCCGGACGGTCGCGAAGGGAGCCTCGGTCCCCGCGGCGCGCGCGTCGAGCGCTCCGCCGAGCCACGCGTCGAAGGCCTCGCGGCTCGCGGGGCGCTCGGCCACCCATCGCCACACCTCGGGGTCGCGGGAGGCGTCGAAGAGGTCGCCGAAGTGCCGCTCGGCGAGGGGCTCGAGGCGCACGATCGTCCCCTCGAGCGTGGGATCGAGGGGCACAGGCCATGCGTGGCCTGCCGACCCCTCGGGCACTACAGCGCCCCGCCCGCCGCGGCCGGCGCCATCGGGTCGTCGCCCTCGGCCCCGGGGCTCTCGCGGGCGAGCCACTCCTCGGCGCGCAGCGGATCGTCGGCCTTCTGCGCGCGCTCGACGATCGCGAGGAGGTCGTTCATCGAGGCGACCTCCTCGACCTGCTCCTTGATGAACCACTGCATGAACTGCTCGCTGGAGTAGTCGCCGTGCTCGCGGGCGACCGAGGCGAGGGCGCCGATCTGGTCGGTCACGCGCTTCTCCTGCTCGAGCGCCGTGCGGACCGGCTCGATGATGTCGCTGAAGTCGTTGCGAGGGCCCGCGACGGCCGGGATGCGGACCTCGGCGTCGGCGTCGAGGAGGTACTGCACCATCATCATCGCGTGGTTGCGCTCCTCGACGGCCTGGGCGTAGAAGAACGCGGCGAGCCGGGGAAGCGTCTGGGCGTCGTAGTGGACGGCGACTGCGACGTACTGCTGCGAGGCGGCGAACTCGTTGGCGATCTGCTCGTTGAGCTTGTCGACGAAGGGGGCGGCTGGCATCCCCACATCGTAGGACCGCCCCCGGTCGTCGTCATTCCTGTTAGGTTGCCCGAAGGCAATCCCGACCGGTGTGGTACGGGTTGCTGCGGACGATCATGGCGAAGACCCTCACCACCGGCACCACCGTCAAGGCGAAGAAGCGCTGCTGCAAGGACAAGCCGCGGTGCAAGAAGTGCCCGGTCGTCTGCAAGCGGCTCGAGAAGGCGGGATACCTCGAGCGCGAGGGCGCCCGGCGCTACGTCGTCGTCGAGATCGTCCCGAAGTCGGCCCTCAAGGCCGCCCGCGCCCGTGGCAAGTAGCGCCCGCGGGTAGGCTCCCGCGCCATATGGCCACCTGCCTCGTCACCGGGGGCGCCGGGTTCCTCGGCTCCCATCTCTGCGATGAGCTCCTCCGCCGGGGGAACCGCGTCATCTGCGTCGACAACCTCGAGACCGGCTCGCTCAAGAACATCGAGCACATCCGGTCCGCCGACTTCGTCTTCCGGCAGGTCGACATCATCGAGCCCTACCGGAGCGACGAGCCCGTCGACTTCGTCTACCACCTCGCCTCGCCCGCGTCGCCGATCGACTACCTCCGCCTCCCGCTCCACACGCTGAAGGTCGGCTCGTACGGGACCCACCACTCCCTCGGGCTCGCGAAGCGACATCGCGCGCGCTTCCTCATCGCCTCGACCTCCGAGGTCTACGGTGACCCGCAGGTGCACCCGCAGGCCGAGGACTACTGGGGCCACGTCAACCCGATCGGACCCCGCGGCGTCTACGACGAGGCGAAGCGCTACGCCGAGGCCCTCACGATGGCCTACCACAACCAGCAGGGCGTGGACACGGCGATCATGCGGATCTTCAACACCTACGGGAGCCGCATGCGGGCCTTCGACGGCCGCGCGATCCCCACGTTCCTGCGCCAGGCGCTCCTCGATCGCCCGATCACCGTCTTCGGCGACGGCAGCCAGACGCGGTCCTTCTGCTACGTGAGCGACCTCATCGACGGGATGATCCGCCTCGCCGAGAGCGGTGAGCACTTCCCCGTAAACATCGGCAATCCCGACGAGTTCACGCTCCTCGAGCTCGCCCAGACCGTCGTCGAGGTCACCGGGTCGAAGTCCGAGATCGTCTTCGAGGCGCTTCCCACCGACGACCCGAAGCAGCGCCGCCCCGACATCACGCGCGCGCAGGAGCTGCTCGGCTGGAAGCCCACGATCGGGCTCCGGGAAGGCCTCGAGAGGACCCTCGCCGACGCCGGTCGAGACGCTCTCATCGGCACCGCGCGCTGATATCCGGCGCGCGTCGCAGCGCGAGACGCCGGAACATCTGGCAGGGTTGCGGCGTTGGAAACCGGGAAGATGCGCATGTCGACACGGGCTCCGGATACCCGGCGGGAGGACCCGCCCGCCCAGCCGGCGACCACTGAGGTCGCCGGTCCGCTGCCCCTGCCCGAGCGCGACGTGCGCTCCAAGCGCCCGCCGGCGCTCCGCTTCCTGCTCCGGCTCGACACCCTGCGGCGCGTCGCCCGGGTCGTCTCGCTCCTGTGGCTCGACCTCGTCGGGATCACCGCGGCGATCTTCACGGCGCTCTCGATCAAGTACGTCGCCCGCGACGCGTTCGAGCTCGAGGTCGTGCTCGACCAGACGCACGACTACGCGACCTTCGCCTACCTCATCACCGCGCTCCTCTTCGCGCGATCGGACATGTACGCGAACCGCGCGAGCCGACCGGGGCTCACGCGCATCGTCGCCTCGCTCTTCCAGGTGACGGTCGTCGCGCTCATCTTCTCGCTCGCCAACGGGAAGACGTTCTCGAGCTACTACATCTTCTACGGCTCCCTCGCGTTCGCGATCGCGTACGTCAGCCTCCTGCGGTTCTCCTACGAGCGTCTCACCGGGGTCCTCCTGCGCGCGGCCGGCTACGAGCGCCGCGCGATCCTCGTCGGCACCGGGCACCACATCGAGCAGGTGGCGCACGCGCTGAAGGCGGGGGACAGCGGCGGCCTCCACCTCGTCGGCTTCATCTCGCTCACTCCGCGCCCCGACAACGGCCTGCCGTCCCTCGGCTCGCTCGACGACCTCGACGACGTCATCGCCGAGCACCGGGTCCACGAGGTCATCATCGCCGACCCCGACTTCCCGCAGCAGCAGGCGGTGGAGCTCGTCGACCGCTGTCATCAGGGCGGCGTCCGCGTGCGGGTCGCGCCGTCGACGATGGAGATCCTCATCCACCGCGCGGAGTTCGTGCCCGGGCAGTCCGTCCCGCTCTTCGAGCTCACGCCCCCGGTCTTCGAGGGCATCGACTTCGCCGTGAAGCGGACGTTCGACGTCGTCGTGAGCGCCCTGCTCATCCTCTTCCTCTCGCCCGTCCTCATCGCCTCGGCGCTCGCCGTGCGACTCACGTCGAGGGGGCCGATCGTCTACCGCTCGATGCGCCCGGGGATCGGCGGCCAGCCGTTCGCGTGTCTCAAGTTCCGCACGATGTACCGCGACGCCGACGAGATGCAGGCGCTTCTCGAGGAGCACAACGAAGCGGGCGGCGCGATCTTCAAGATCCGGGACGACCCGAGGGTCACGCGCGTCGGGCGCTTCCTGCGGAGCTTCAGCCTCGACGAGCTCCCGCAGCTCTTCAACGTCCTGCGCGGCGACATGTCGCTCGTCGGGCCGCGACCGCTCCCCCAGCGCGACTTCGACCGCCTCGAGGACTGGCACCGCAAGCGGTACCTCGTGCTTCCGGGTATCACGGGGCTGTGGCAGGTCTCCGGGCGCTCCGACCTCGATTTCGACGATCTCGTGCGGCTCGACTTCCTCTACCTCGAGCGCTGGTCCGTCTTCCTCGATCTCACGATCCTCGTGAAGACGATCCCGGCCGTGCTCACGCGCAACGGGTCGTACTGAGGGCCGGCGACTCGTGACGCGCCGCCGGCTCGTGGCAGTCGGGCTCATCGGCGCCATCGTCGTCGCCGTCTTCGTGGTCGCGGTCGTCGTGCGGGAGCGGCAGGTCGGCGGCGAGCCGAACGCGCCGGTGCCGCTGCAGGAGAAGGCGCCGTTCGACATCGGCACGGCGGTCCCGTTCCCCGCTCTCGACGGCTACTCGGGCTATCGCGAGGAGCTCGCTCGCGAGTTCTCGTCCGTGACGCCGGAGAACGCGATGAAGTGGGGTGTCCTCGAGCCCGAGCGCGGCGAGTACGACTGGTCGCCGGCGGACGCGATCGTCGACTTCGCCGCCGACCGGGGCATGGGCGTCCGCGGGCACACGCTCCTGTGGCACAACCAGCTCCCTCGGTGGCTGACCGGGCGCGACTGGGAGCGGGCGGAGCTCCGCGAGGTCCTCCGCTCGCACATCCGCACGGTGATGGAGCGCTACCGGGGCCGCGTCGCCGAGTGGGACGTCCTCAACGAGATCGTCGCCGACGACGGGTCGGGACTCCGCGAGTCGCTGTGGTCGGACGTCCTCGGCGAGGCCTTCCCGGCCGATGCGCTGCGGTGGGCGCGCGAGGCCGACCCGGACGCCGAGCTCTACATCAACGAGATCGCCGCGGAGGCCCCCGGCCCGAAGGCCGATGCCTACTTCGGGCTCGTCCGGGACCTCCTGGGCGCGGGCGCCCCGCTCGACGGTGTCGGCTTCCAGGCGCACTTCAACCTCGACGGGGTCCCCGAGGGATTCGAGGACAACCTCCGTCGGTTCGCCGAGCTCGGCGTGGAGGTGCGCATCACCGAGCTCGACGTCGCGCTCCCGCTCCCGGTGACGGAGGAGAAGCTCGCCGCCCAGGCCGACATCTACGCCGAGGTCGCCCGTATCTGCCGCCGCGTGGAGGGGTGCGGCGGCATCACGGTGTGGGGCTTCACCGACCGCTTCTCGTGGATCCCCGCGACGCAGCCGGGCTTCGGGGCGGCGACGCTGCTCGACGACGACCTCGATCCGAAGCCGGCCTACCGCGCGTTCGCCGCGGCGCTCAGCGACTGAGCCGCTCGACGTCCCCGTCGTCGCGGCCGAGCAGCGCCTCCGCGGCGAGGCCGAGGAAGAGCCCGTGGTCGACGACGCCCGGCGTCGTGAGGAGCTGCTGGTGCAGGAGCGACAGCGACGCCTCGGCGGGGATCTCGGCATCGACGACGAGGTGGCCGTCAGCGGTGATGAAGGGGTTGCCGTCGTCCTCGAGGCGCAGCTCCGGATCGCCGACGAGGTGCGCGAGCCGGCGCACCGTCGTGGCGGCCCCGAAGCGGACGACCTCGACCGGCAGCCGCCGGGTCTCCCCGACCCGGCCGACGAGCTTGGTGTGCTCGGCGACGACGACGAACCGGCGTCCTGCGCAGACGACGAGCCGCTCGCGCAGCATGGCCCCGCCGCCGCCCTTGAGCAGCTCGAGGTCCGCCGTGAGCTCGTCGGCCCCGTCGAGCACGAGGTCGAGCGCGGTGTCGGCCATGAGCGGCAGGACGGTGAGGCCGGCCGCCTCGGCCGCCTGCTCGGTGCGATCCGAGGCGCACACGCAGACGACGGTCGCGGCCTCGGCCCCGAGCCGCGCTCCGATCGCCTCGGCGGTGGCCCACACCGCCCGACCGGACCCGAGCCCGAGCTGCATCCCGGGCGCGACGAGCTCGGCGGCGGCGCGGGCGGCCGCCCGCCGCGCGAGGGTGGGAGAATCAGGGCACATGGGGGAGTTCGCCCGCTACCGGTACCTCTTCGAGCAGATGGTCCGGCGAGAGCTGCGTCAGAAGTACCAGGGCAGCGCCCTGGGCGTCGCGTGGTACATCGTCAACCCGCTCGTCCTCATGGGGGCGTACTACCTCATGTTCGGCGTCGTCTTCCAGGTCGCCGAGCACGACGACTACCCGCTCTTCCTCATGGTCGGCCTCGTCGTGTGGATCTTCTTCAGCCAGGCGCTCCTCGCCTCGGCGCCGTCGCTCCTCGACCAGGGCGCCCTCATCCGCAAGGCGCCCTTCCCCCGCGAGACGATCCCCGGTGCCGTCGTGACCGTCCAGATGGTCACGTTCGTCGTCGTCCTCGCGCTCGTCGGGCTCGTCACGCTGGCGCTGCGGGGGACGGTCGACGTCGCGCTGCTCCTCCTCCCGCTCGTCCTCGTCGCCCTCTACGTCTTCGTCCTGGGCCTCGCGCTCGCGGTGAGCGTCCTGCACGCCCACTTCCGCGACGTCGCGCCGATCCTCAGCGCGATCCTCCTGCCCTGGTTCTTCCTCTCCCCGATCTTCTTCGAGCCGTCCGACATCACCGAGAAGGAGGCGGCGCGCTTCGCGATGGAGTGGGTGAACCCGGTCGCGCCGTTCATCAGCGCCGTGCGCGACGTCCTCTACGCCGGGTCGGTCCCGGACGCCGGCGTGCTCCTCTACGTCGTCGTCGCCGCCGGTGTCGCCCTCCTCGCCGGGCGCGTGCTGTTCGCCCGGATGCAGCGCGAGCTGGCGGTGATCGTGTGACCCTGCGGCCCGGCGAGATCGTCCTCGAGCACGCGACCCGGTCCTTCAGCGTGCGCGCCGACCGCGGCCGCACGCTGAAGGAGCTGCTGCTCGGCCGTGCGCGGGCCGCCGACCGCCTCGGTCCGGGCGTCGTCCGGGCGCTCGACGACGTGTCGCTGCGCATCTCGCCCGGCGAGACCGTCGGCATCGTCGGGCGCAACGGCGCGGGGAAGTCGTCGACGCTCCGCGTCCTGGCCGGCATCGTCCCGGTCGACTCGGGCCGGGTCGAGCTCGGCGGCGACGTCGTCTCGCTCCTCGAGCTCGCCGCCGGCTTCGGCCGCGACTTCACCGGCCGCGAGAACGTCCTGCTCGGCGGCGCGCTCTACGGGATGAGCCGGGAGCAGATCGAGTCGCGGCTCGACGAGATCCTCGCCTTCAGCGAGCTCGGCGAGTTCGTCGACGTTCCCGTGAAGACGTACTCCTCGGGCATGTACGTCCGGCTCGGCTTCGCGATCGCCGTCCACCTCGAGGCGGACATCCTCCTCATCGACGAGGTGCTCGCGGTCGGCGACGAGGCCTTCCAGCGCAAGTGCGAGGAGCGCATCGCGCGCCAGGTGGCGGGCGGCGCGACGCTCGTCCTCGTGAGCCACGACGCCGCCCTCGTCGAGCGGACCTGCGAGCGCCTCGTCATCCTCGACGGCGGCAAGGTCGTGTTCGACGGTCCGGTCGCCGACGGGATGCCGCTCTACCACGAGATGATGGCGACGCCGGACGCCCCCGCCCACCACCGGGTGGTCGCTCCGTGAGGCCCGAGGACGCGCTCGAGGCCGCTCGGGAGCGCGCCGCCGCCGCCCGCGCCGCCGGCGCGTACGCCGACGACCTCTCGGGGTTCGCGATCGAGCCGACCGACCGGGTGAGCACCGAGACGCTCATGGAGTGGGCGGTCATCGAGCCCGACGAGGACCTCATGCGCTCGACGCGGCGGCTCGGCGCGCCGATCACGTGGGTCAAGCGCCTCCTGCTCCGCGGCCTGCAGCAGCACTTCAACGAGCTCACCTCGCAGGAGTCGCGCTTCCACATGCACCTCCTCGTCCACGTCGCCGAGCTCGAGGACCGCGTCGCGCGGCTCGAGGAGGAGCTCGCGCAGGCGCGGGGCGAGCGCGGGCCCGAGGCGGACGGGTGAGGGTCCACCAGGTCCTCAGCGGCGCCGGCCCGGTCGACGCGGTGACGACGCAGGCCCGCGTGTTCCGCGACCTCTTCCGCTCCTGGGGGTGGAGCGGCGACATCTTCGCCGCGCACATCGATCCGCGCGTCGCGAAGGAGGTCGAGCCGCTGCGCGCGCTCGAGGGCGCGCTGCGGCCCGACGACATCGTCCTCGTCCACTTCTCGGCCTACGCGCCGCGCCTGCGCCGCGTCCTCGACCTCCCGAACCCGACGCTCCTCATCAGCCACAACGTCACGCCGGCGCGGTGGTTCTGGGACTACGAGCCGACGGTCGCGGTCCACTGCGCGCTGGGGCGGGCGCAACTTCCCGAGTACGCGGCGCGCGCGGACGTCGTCGCGGGCGTGAGCGCGTACAACGCCGCCGAGCTCGGCAGCGACGTCGTCCTGCCGATCCTCTTCGACCCGACGCCCCTCGGCGCGGGCGGCACGGCGCGCGGCAGCCATGGGGGGGAGGGGGTGGGTGGGCTCGAGCTCCTCTTCGTCGGCCGGCTCGCCCCGCACAAGCGCCAGGACGAGCTCATCCGGCTCCTCGCGCTCCTGCGGCGCCACCGGCTCCCGGGGGCGCGCCTGCGCCTCGTCGGCGAGCCGCTCAACCCCAACTACCTCGACGCGCTCCGCGGCCTCGCCGACGACCTCTGCCCGGGCGCCGTGACCTTCGAGAGCGGGCTCTCGGTCGACGAGCTCGCCGACCGCTACCGCTCCGCCGACGCCTTCGTCTGCCTCAGCGAGCACGAGGGCTTCTGCATCCCGCTCCTCGAGGCCTTCCACGTCGGCGTGCCGGTCGTCGCGCGGCCGATCGGCGGGATCCCGGAGGTCGCCGGCGACGCGGCGCTGCTCGTCCCGGACCGCGACCTCGTGGTCGTCGCCGAGCTCGTCGCGCTCGCGTGCGAGGACGCCGAGCTGCGGGCCGAGCTGCAGCGGCGTGGCGCCGCGCGCGTCGGGGCGTTCGACCGCGACGCGACGGCGAGCGCGCTGCGCGGCGCGATCGAGCGGACCGCCGCGGCGGGGCGCGCGGGCGCTACGGCAGGGGCGTGAGCTCGAGCCGCGGGCCGGTCCACGGCCCGCCGTCGAGGTAGAAGTGCCCGGTGCGCCGGTGGAGCCCGAAGGAGAGCGTCTCGCCCCCATCGGTCGCGACCTCGACCTTCGGCCCGTCGACGCGGACGATCGTCACGTCCTCGACGTGGGCGAGGTGATGGACGCGGGCGGGGGCTCCTGGCGTGGGGAGAACGCGTGAGGCGGCCACTCGAGAAGGGTAGGGTGTCCTGGCGTGAGCGGTGTCGCCGGCGTCGTCCTCCAGCTTCCTGACGCGCTCGCGCGCCGCGTCCACGACGGCCCGCGGGACGGCGTCGTCGTCGGCGTCGACGGCGGGGCGACGAAGACCTTCGCGGCGGGGCTCGACCTCGCGACCGGTGCGGTGACGGTCGGCCGCGCGGGACCGGCGAACCCGGACGCGATCGGTCTCGGGACGGCCGTCGACGCGCTCGCCGAGGGCGTCGCGGAGGCATGCGGAGGCCGCGGCGACGTCCGTGCGGTCGTCATCGCCGGCGCGGGCACCGACAGCGTCACCCTCGGGGCGGCCGCGACCGGGCGGATCCCGGGGTCGATCTTCGTCAACGACGTCGTCGCCGCATGGGCAGCCGTCGCGAACGGCGACCCGGCGATCGCGATGATCGCGGGGACGGGCTCGAACTGCCTCGGCGTCGACGGGCGCCACCGGGGGTTCCGCGCGGGGGGATGGGGGCACGTCTTCGGGGACGAGGGCTCGGGATGGTGGCTCGGCCGGGAGGCGGTCACCGCGATCCTCCACGCGCTCGACGGCCGCGGACCCGCGACGGCGCTCACCGAAGCCCTCTGCGAGGAGCTCGGCGCCCCCGACGCGGGCGCCGCGGCGATCGAGCTGTACGCGCGGGGCACCCCGAAGCACGACGTGGCCCGCCTCGCCATCCACGTCTCGGACTGCGCCGCGGCCGGGGACGCGGTCGCGACCGGACTCCTGCGCACGGCCGGGGAGCAGCTCGCCCGCCACGTCGTCGCGGTCGCCGACGGCCTCGGCCTCGGCGCGGACGCCGTCCTCCCGGTCGGCCTCACCGGAAGCACCTGGAAGGCCGGCGGCGCCCTGCGCGCGTCCTTCGACGCCGCGGTCGCCGCGCGCCTCCCGCGCGCGGAGCTGCGGCGCTCGGACGACCCGCCGGTCCTCGGCGCGCTCGCGCTCGCGCTCCACGCGACCGGCCGCAGCGACGCGGTCCACACCCTCATCCCCGCCGCCGCCGACCACCTCTGATGCGCCGAACCGGATTCCTCCGTTGCCATGGCCACGGAGGAATCCGGTTCGGCGGTCAGGGGAGGGTGATGGTGCCGTCCGGCGCCATCGTCCAGTGGGGGTTGTAGGCGACCTCCCACGGGTGGCCGTCGGGGTCGACGAAGACGCCGGAGTAGCCGCCCCACTCCGTCGAGGCGCCCTCGCGCGCGATCGAGGCGCCGGCGGCACGCGCCTCGTCGAGGACGCGGTCGACCGCGGTGGGCGAGCCCACGTTGTGCGCGAGCGTGATGCCGCCCCAGCCGCCCCCGTCGGAGGTGCCGCTGTCGGCGGCGAGCTCCTCGCGCGACCAGAGGGCGACCACCATGCCGCCGCTCTGGAAGAACGCGACGCCCTGCGCATCGACGTCGTTGGCCGGCGTCCACCCGAGCCGCCCGTAGAACGCGACGGCGCGCTCGAGATCGGCGACGCCGAGGGTGATGAGGCTGACCCGCTGCTCCATCCCACACACCATGCCAGCTCCGGGCCTCGTCCCCGCGCCGGATCCGGCGGTCAGGCGAGGAGGGCGTGGATGCGGGGGAGGAGGTCGCCGACCGCCTCGTGGGCCGCGGCGACCGCCTCCGGCGGCTCCGCGCCCGCGGCGATCTCGAGAGCCGCGACGGTCGCGAAGACGTCGCCCGCCCCGGTGTCGTCGATGAGGCCGACGGGCGTCGGCGCGACGACCTCCGCGCCGCCCGGCCACCGGACCGTCGCCGGCCGGTGGCCGTCGGTGACGATGAGCGCTCCGCCCTGCGCGACGGCGCGCTCGCCGAGGTCGCGGATCCACGCGAGCTCCGCGGCCCCGAGGACGACGACGACGGGGCGGTCGAGGCTCGCCGCCCAAGCGGGGTCGACGAGCCGGGGGTGGACCTCGCCGCCCCCGTCCGGCCACTCGCGGATGAGGCCCTGGGGCGTCAGGACGACGACCGCGTCGTCCGGGCAGCAGGCGAGCCATCCCGGCTCGAGCTCGGCGGCGACGGGACCGAGATGGACGACGCCGCCGTCGGCGGCGAGATCGCGCGGCGGCACGGGGGGCGCCACGGTCGCGACGGTCTGCTCGCGGGCGCGGTCGGTCCCGCGGTTCGTGAACGAGGTCGTCGTCGCCGCAGCCGTGCGGAGCAGCTCGACCGGGACGTCGATCCCGTCCTCCGCCGCCGCGCTCGCGGGGACGAGCGCCTCGATGTCGTCGGCCGCGCACGTCACGATCTGCGCCGGGACGGCGCGCAGCGCAGCGGCGAGGGCGCCGTAGACGACGGACCCTCCCGCACGGCGCCGGTCGTCGCCGAGGTGATCGACGGTGACGTGCCCGACCCCGACGTACACCGGTCTAGACCGTCACGCGCTCGATCGTCTGCACCATCTCGCGCGAGCAGTTCTCGCGGCCCGGCAGGCCCGGGCGCGCCCGCCACAGCGTGTAGGCCTGCAGCTCCATGAGCGGAGCGCCGACCGCGTCCGCCGGCCGGCGCGCGCCCGACGAGGTGAGGATGAGATCCGCCTTGCGCGACCTCCGCACGTGCGGGTAGCTCGTGTTCAGCAGCGGCCGTCGCGAGCACAGCGGCTGCCCGTGGAGCCAGAAGGCCGTCCAGTTCTGCTGCTGCGGGTCGATGTCGAGCCGGATCGAGACGCCGGCCGGGACCGCGGCGTCGACGTCGCGCAGCGCGAGGACGTGCTTCGGGAGCTGGTCGAACGTGTTGCCGAGCTCCTTGTTCGCCGAGCCGAAGGCGCTCGAGAAGAGGACGAGCGCCGCGACCGGGCCCACCCAGCGCTGCCGCGCGCGGGCGAGGCCGACGACCGCGATGGTGAGAGCGAGCGGCGCGACGAAGGCGAGGAGCTTGAAGTGGAAGTAGTAGCCGTACTCCCGCGCCCGGAACCAGGCGGCGAACACGATCGCGAACGCGATGACCCCGAGGAACCCGTTGCGCAGGCCGCGCGGCTGGTCGCGGACGCAGAGCCACACCCCCCAGGCGAGCACGGGCGCGGTGGCGACGAGGAACCACGTCGAGTCCATGCCGAGGAACCACGCCTCCGGGAAGTACCCGAGGAGGTCGCCGCCCCAGTTCTTCAGCGTCACCGTCGGGTCGAAGACGACGTTCGACGCGCTCACGGCCTTCTCGACGACGCCGCGGACGGGGACGAGCGCGACGAGCGCGGCCGGGACGAGCCAGAGGAGCGACTTCGGGCCGCGCCACAGCCACCGCAGCGCGGGGCCGACGCGCCGGCGCTCCGGCCAGAGGAGGATGACGAGCGGGATCGCCGGGATCGGCAGCGCCAGCGGATAGGCGAACGCCAGCACGGCGGTGAACGCGGCGAGGAGCACGAGTCCGCCGCGGGTCCGCTCCTTCACGGCCCACCAGGCGAGGACGAACGCGAACGGCATCGCGAAGAAGCCCCACGTCTGGTTGAAGTACGGGTGCATCACGGTGTGGAGCACCATCCGGTCGAGCCCGACGAGGCCCATCGCGACGAGCGAGACCCATCTCGGCGCGCCGAGCACCTCCCGGCAGAGGAGGTGGAAGCCGAGCGCGCTCAACCCCAGCAGGACGGCCGCGAGCGCCGAGATCGTCTGGAAGACCTCGAGGCCGGCGAGCGTCGCGGTCGCCCCGAGCGCGTAGTAGATCGGCTGCTTCGAGCGCCACACGAGCGGGACGCGGTCGACGGGCTCCTCCGGCGCGATCGCGGTCGGATGGTGGTTCTGGAGGAACATCGCGGTGCCGACCGCGAGGTGCGCGTCCTGGCCCTGGCCGCCGACGGTCGCGAACCCGGCCCGGAAGAGCGGGATGAGCGCGACGCAGCAGAGGAGGAGCGCGATCCACGCCGGCCACGCCGCGGCGCGGAGCGCGAGTCGCGTCGCCGGACGCTCCGGCGGGCGGCCGTGACGGCGCTCGCGCAGCACCGCGACGACGCCGAGCGCGACGCCGCCCGCGAGGACGATCGCGAGGTTGAGCTCGAACGGGACGTAGGCGAACCCGAGCGCGGTCATCGCGAGCGCGCACACGCACGCGCCCACCGGCAGCACCCAGAGGAGCTCGCGCTCGCGCAGCCCCGCGGGGAGGAGGAGACGGGTCGCCCCGAAGCCGCAGACCGCGAAGAGGACGACCGCGGCGAGGATCGCCCGCGCGAGGTCCGGGACGGCGCCGCGCCCGACGACGCCCGCCGCGTCGGCGAGGTTGAGCGCGCCGAGGCCCGCGAGGACGGCGAGGGCCGGCGACGCCCAGCGCCGGGCGCCCGCAGGGACCCACCCCGGGAGATGGGGGGCGACGGCGCGGCTCGCGTCGGCGCTCAGCGGGACGCCTGCTGCCGCGCCCGCGCCTGGAACATGACGCGGCTCACGAACTGCGGGTTCCCCAGCAGGTAGCGACGCCACATCCGCTGCGGCTCGATCGCCAGTCGGAAGATCCATTCGAACCCATTGTCCGACAACCAGGCCGGCGCGCGCGGCGTCCGGCCGGAGACGTAGTCGAAGAGCGCGCCGACCGTCCAGAGGACGTCGGTGTCGATGCGGTCGGCGTGCCGCTCGACCCACATCTCCTGCTTCGGCGAGCCCATCCCGACGAGCACGATGTCGGGGCGCTTCGCGTTGATGTCCTCGATGACCCGATCGTCGTGGGGCGAGCCGGGCTCGAAGTAGCCGTGGTGGGAACCGACGATCCGCAGGCCCGGGTACCAGCGCCGGAGCCGCCGGCTCGCCTCCGCCGCGACCCCCGGCTCGGACCCGAGGAGGTAGAGCGACTGGCCGGCGCTCTCGCAGAGCGACGCGAGGCCCCACACCCAGTCCGCGCCGGTCATGCGGTGCGGGATCTCCGTCTCGAGCGCCTTCGCCGCGAGCCGGACGCCGTACCCGTCGCAGTAGACGAGGTCCGCCGACTCGAGGGCCGAGCGCAGGCCGGGTATCTCCTGCGACTGGTTGAGGACGTGCGCGTTGACGTACATGACGCGCCGCGGGCCGGACCCGTCGCCGACCCAGCCGGTGATCCGGCGCAGGAGCTGCGCGGGCTCGGCGAGGTCGACGGGGATCTCGAAGATCCGCGAGCTCGCGGCCGGCTCCTCCTCTGGGAGCGCGGGCGCCGCGAGCGCGGCGCCTCGTGCGTCGTCGATGACCGTCGTCACTTGGGTTCCTCCCTGCCCGGGCCGCCCCTCACCGGAGGGCATCGTACGCGCCGCGCGGGACGACGGCAACGTACAACCTCCCGCCCGGGGGACGCGCTCTCCCCCGAACGGGCTCGCGTAGGCTCTCCGCGCGATGCGCACCGTCGTCCTCGACGCCCGCGACGCGCACGGGACGCCGCTGCGTGGCTGGGGCCGCCACGTCCTCGAGCTCGAGCGCCACCTCCCCGCCGCGCTCTCTCCGGACCTCGCGCTCCACGCCGTGCGGGAGGGGGGCCCCGGCCCCGAGATCGCCTTCGAGCAGGTCGGCCTCCCGCGGATGCTGCGGCGGATGGGCGCCGCGCTCGTCCACGCGCCCAACTGCTTCCTCCCGCTGCGGCGGCCCTGCCCCGGGGTCGTGACGATCCACGACCTCGCCTTCGAGGCCCATCCGGACGACTTCGCGAGGACGACGGGCGCGAAGTACCGCTGGGTGACCCGCCGGGCCGCGCGCTCCGCCGAGGCCGTCATCTGCGTGAGCGCGTTCACGGCCGACGACGTCGCCGGGCGCTACGGCGTCGACCGCGCGCGGATCCACGTCGTCCCGAACGCCCCGTCCCTCCCGGACGGCGACCTTCCCGCGGGCACCGGGGTGGCCGGGCTCGGCGGCGACGACCGGCCGTATCTCCTCGCGATCGGCGACGTCCGCGCGAAGAAGAACCTCGGCCGCCTCGTCGAGGCGTGGGACGCGCTGCGCCGCGACCCCGCCCACGGCGACCTGCGGCTCGTCCTCGCGGGCACGGGCGGCGAGGACGGGGCGGGCGCCGCTCTCGCCGCGCGGGGCGCGGAGCTCTGCGGCTACGTCGACGACGCGGCGCTCGACGCGCTCCTGCGCGGCGCCGCGGCGCTCGTCCACCCGTCGCTCTACGAGGGCTTCGGCCTCGTCGTCGTCGAGGCGATGGCACGCGGCGTCCCGGTCGTCTGCGCCGACGCCACGGCGCTGCCGGAGACGGCGGGGGGCGCGGCGGTGCTCGTCGACCCCCTGGACGCCGACGCGATCGCCGCCGGGATCGCCGACGCCCTCGGCCGGCGGGACGCGCTCGCGGACGCGGGCCGGCGCCGGGCCGCCGCGTTCTCCTGGGCGGCGACCGCCCGGGCGACGGCCGACGTCTACCGCGGGGTGCTCGCCGCGTGAGGCCTCGCACGACGATCCTCGTCCTCAGCGTCGACGAGGCGCACCGGCTCGAGCACTCGCTCCCGGCGGCGCTCGCCCAGCCCGACGCGGAGGTCGTCGTCATCGACAACGCGTGCACGGATGCGACGCGGGCGCTGTCCGAGCAGCTCGGGGCGCGGGTCGTCCCGCTCGCCGAGCGCCGGAGCTACGCCGCCGCGGTCAACGCCGGGATCACGGCGACGGAGGGGGACGCCGTGCTCCTGCTCAACGCCGACTGCGTCCTGGCCCCCGACTTCCTCGCGGTCGCCCGGCCCGCCCTCGACGCCCCCGGCGTGGGGTCCGTCGCACCGCGGCTCGTCCGTGCGACGGGGATGACGGAGGCCGACCGTCTCGAGGTCCTCGACACCGCCGGGATGCGCGTCGACCGCCGGAGGAAGAACAACCTCGTCGGCCACGGCGACCCGGTCGGCGCGCGGGCGCGCCCCGGGCCGTGCTTCGGCGGCGACGGGGCGTGCGTCCTCTACCGCCGGGAGGTCCTCGACGCCTGCGCGGTGGGCTCGGAGGTCCTCGACGAGGACCTGGCGCTGTGGGCCTCGGACGTCGACCTCGCCTGGCGGGCCCAGCTCCTGGGCTGGACCTGCCGCTACGAGCCCCGGGCCGTCGCGTGGCACGTCCGCTTCTACTCGCCGACGACGCGCGCCGCCCTGTCCCCGGCGCACCGCACGCTGCAGTTCCGCAACCGCCTCCTCATGATCGCGAAGAACGCGACCGCCGCCGATCTCCTGCGCGACCTCCCGCGCCTCCTCGCCTACGAGATCCTCGCGCTCGGCTTCGCGCTCCTCCGCGAGCGCCATCTGCTCCGCGGGTACGTCGAGGCGGCCCGGCTGCTCCCGCAGGCACGCCGCCGTCGTCGCGCGTCGCGCGGTCGCTGGGTCGCCCGGCCCCCGTTCGGGCTCGAGCCCCCGCGCACCGGGTGAGGGCCTACAGCCCGGCGGCGACCGCGTCCGCGTAGACCGCCCACGTCGCGCGGGCCGCGTCCTCCCACGACCACGGCGGCGGTGAGGGGGCGGGGCGCGCCGCGGACTCCCCGGCCGCGAGGAGCCCGGGGATGTCGTCGGTCGCGACGAACGTCGCACGGTCCCCGAGGACCTCGCGGAGCGCGGGGACGTCGCACACCGCGACCGGGGTGCCGCACGCGAGCGCCTCGACGGGCGGGAGGCCGAAGCCCTCGTCGTCGGAGGGGAAGACGAGCGCGGTCGCCGCCGTGTAGATCGCGGCGAGCTCGTCGTCGCTCACGTGCCCGGTGAGCAGGACGCCGGGCTCCTCGGTGAGCTTGTCGGCCCACTCCCGGGCCCGGCCGACGAGGACGAGCGGCAGCTCGCGCGGCGCGCGCACGAGCTCGGTGACGCGCTTGCGCGGGTCGGGATGCTCGAGTCCGCCCACCCACACGAGGTACTCGTCGGGAAGGGAGAAGCGCTCGCGCGCGGCGGCCACCTCGTCGGCGTCCCGGGGACGCATCGAGGGCGCCGGGGCCTCGGCGACGACGACGATCTGCGCGTCGTCGACGTCGAGCCGCTCGCAGACGTCGTCGGCGACCGCGCGCGTCGGGCAGATGATGCGGGTCGCGCGCTGGACGGCGAGATAGCGCAGCCGGAAGCGGACGCCCGTCCGGAGGTACTCGCTGCGTCGCTTGAGCGGGATGACGTCGTGGAGGGTGACGACCTGCGGGACGCCGGGTCGCAGGGCGACGCCGTCGATCCAGGGCGAGTGGTAGACGTCGGCGCGCCGGGGACGGTGCGTCTCCACGATCTCGTCGTCCTCGCCGGCGGTGGTCCCCAGCGCCTCTCGCATGCAGCGGACGTAGCGTCCGATCCCGCGCGGGTCCCCTGCCGCGCGAGCGTCGAACGCGAGCCTCATGCCCGGACCCGGGCGGCGTCGACGAGCGGGCGGAGGAGCTCCTCGACCCGGTCGGCGTAGGCGTCGGCGCCGAAGCGGCGCGCGGCGTCGCGCGCGGCGGCTCCCAGGGTCTCCCGGCGGTCGAGGACGTGCAGGACCGCCTCCGCGAGGGCCTCCGGCGAGGAAGGCTCGACGAGGGCGCCGGTGACGCCGTCGTCGACGACCTCGGGGAGGCCGCCGACCCTCGTCGCGACGACCGGGACGCCGACGGCCATCGCCTCCGAGAGCACGGTGCCGAACGGCTCCTGATGCGACGGGGCGACGAGGACGTCGAGATGCGCCATGACGGCGGGGGCGTCGTCGACCCAGGGCAGATGCTCGACATCCTGGGACGCACGCACGCGCCGAAGATACTCGGGGTCGGTCTCGTAGGGGTCGTCTCCGATGAGGACGACCCGCGCGCCCGGGCGTCGGGCGCGGATGAGGGGCGCCGCCTCGACGAGGTCGAGGACGCCCTTGCGCGGCTCGATGCGGCCGACGAAGCCGACGACCGGGCCCTCCTCGCCGGCGGGACCGCGCGCCGGCCACGGGGCGGGCGCCTGTCCCGGGTCGAGCTCGACGGGGCAGTAGACGACCTGCGCGTCGAGACCCTCGAGCCGCTCCGCGACGGCCTCCGAGTCGGCGAGGACGAGGTCGGCGCGGGCCCAGTGCCGCGGGACGCGGTCGACGACGTCGTGGACGTGGAGGACGGTCGGGTGGCCGCGGAGCGCCGGCAGGAGGCGGCCGCAGACTCCCGAGTTGAGGTAGACGACGTCGTGCTCGCGGGCGAGGCGCCAGGCGCGCGGCCAGGACGCGACGGCGCGCGCGCCCTCGCCGCCCCCGAGCCCTCCGACGTCGAGGCCCGCCCACTCGTGACCGGCGTGGGCGAGCGGCCCGTCGCCCGGCGAGGTGAGCGTGATCTGCCAGCCGCGCTCGCGGAGCCGCTGCGAGAGCCGCAGGAGGCCCACCTCGGCGCCGCCGGGCGCGTCGACCGCGTTGACGCCGAGGAGGCGTGGGGGCGCGTCGCCGGTGACGGTCGTCGCCATGCGGCGAGGGTACGCCACCCGACGCGCCGTCGCCGCGCCCTCGACGCCCGGCCGCGTCGCGGGCTCGCGTAGCCTCCGCGCATGGACGCGCTCCGCGAGGCGGTCTGGCACGGGGTCCCCGCCGATGCGCTCCCCGAGCGCTTCGCCGTCCGCCGGGACTTCCTGCTCGCCCAGGTGCCCGCCGGCGGCCAGGTCCTCGACCTCGGCTGCGGGGACGGCAGGTTCGCCGTCGCCCTCGCCGAGGCGGGTGCGCGCGTCGTCGCCGTCGACGTGAGCGCCGAGGCGGTGCGCCGCGCCCGCGAGCGGATCGACGGGCGTCCCGACGTCGCCGTCCTGCTCGCCCAGGAGGGCGCGCCGCTGCCGCTCGACGAGGACGCGGTGGACCTCGTGTGGGCCGGCGAGACGCTCGAGCACGTCGTCGACCCGGTCGCGCTCCTCGCCGAGGTCCGGCGCGTCCTGCGGTGGGGTGGCGTGCTCGCGCTCACCACGCCCTACCATGGCCGCGTGTCCACGGTCCTCCTCGGCCTCCGCGCCGCCGCGTTCGACCGGCACTTCGACCCGCGCGCCGACCATCTGCGCTTCTTCTCGAAGCGGACGCTGCGCGCCGTCCTCTCCGACGCCGGCTTCTCCGAGGTGGACGTCCGCCCGGCGGGCGGCGTCCCGCTCCTGCGCGCCGCCTTCCACGTCCTCGCGTCTTGACCCGAGCCGGATGCGCGTCCTCGTCGACACCACGTTCGCCCTCCGCGGCCCCTCCGGGACCGGGGTCTACGTCGACCATCTCGTCCGGGCGCTCGACGACGCGGGCGTCGACGTCGTCGAGGCGGCGAACACCTCCCGGCGGGCGCCGGCCGGCGGCGGGTGGCGGAGCGTCGTCAACCTCCTCGCCGACGAGCTCTGGACGAAGGTCGAGCTGCCGCGGCGCGCTCGCGAGGTGCAGGCCGACGTCGTGCACCACCCGCTGCCCGCGTGGAGCCCGCTCGGCCGCACGCCGCAGGTCGTCACCGTGCACGACCTCGCGTTCGAGCGGCTCCCCGAGGCGTTCGACCCCCGCTTCCGCCGGTGGGCGCACCACGCCCATCGCGCCGCCGCCCGCCGCGCGCAGGCCGTCATCGCGGTCTCCGAGACGACCGCCCGGGACGTCCGCGCGCGCTGGGGGGTGCCGGAGGACCGCGTCGTCGTCGCCCGGCACGGGCCTGGCCAGGAGCCGGACGCGACGCGGCCCCGCGAGGACGCGCCGCGGCACCTCCTCTACGTCGGCGACGACGAGCCGCGGAAGAACCTCGGCCTCCTCCTCGCAGCGCACCGGCTCTACGCCGAGGCGGAGCCCGAGGCGCTCCCCCTCGTGCTCGCCGGCACCGCGCGCGTCGCCCAGCCGGGCGTCGACGTCGTCGAGCGCCCCGACGCCGAGGAGCTCACGCGTCTCTTCGCCGGAGCGGCCGCGCTCGTCCATCCGTCGCGGCACGAGGGCTTCGGCCTCACGCCGCTGGAGGCGATGAGCGCGGGGGTGCCGGTCGTCGCGGCGTGCGCCCCGGGCATCACCGAGGTCGTGGGAGACGCCGCGATCCTCGTCGATCCCTACGAGGACGCGCGTGCGCTCGCCTCGACGCTCGGCCGCGTCGCGACCGACGAGCGCCTGCGCCGGGACCTCAGCGAGCGCGGCCGGCGGCGGGCAGCGGAGTTCTCGTGGGCACGCAGCGCGCGCGAACACGTCAGGGCCTATACCCTCGCGATCGAGGTCGGAGTGCACGGACGATGAGAGTGGCCATCCTGGGGACGCGGGGCATCCCCGCGTCGTACAGCGGATTCGAGACCGCCGCGGAGCAGCTCGCCTCGCGGCTCACCGAGCGCGGCCACGAGGTCGTCGTCTACTGCCGCCCGCACGTCGTCGACCGGCGCCTCACCGAGTGGAAGGGCGCGCGCCTCGTCCACCTGCCGACGCTGCGCAACAAGTACCTCGACACCTTCACGCACACGTTCCTGTCGAGCGTCCACGCGGCGCGCACGCTGCGGCCCGACGTCGCCCTCTTCTTCATCGCCGGCAACAGCCCGATGTGCCTCGTCACGCGTTGGGCGGGCATCCCGACGGTCATCAACGTCGACGGGCTCGACTCCGACCGCTCGAAGTGGCCGTCGACCGCGAAGCGGTACCTGCGCTTCGCCGAGCGCAACGCCCCGCGGTGGGCGGATCGGGCCCTCACCGACTCGCACGCGGTCGCCGACATCTTCGAGCAGCGCTACGGGCGCCGGATCGGCGTCGTCCCCTACGGCGTCGACGACCCCGGCCACGACGGCACCGAGACGCTCGAGCGCCTCGGCCTCGAGCCGCGGCGCTACGTCCTCTTCGTCGGCCGGCTGGAGCCGGAGAACAACCCGCACGTCCTGGTGGACGCGTTCGCGCGCATCTCGTCGGAGCGGGCACGCGACATGAAGCTCGTCGTCGTCGGCGGCGCGCCGTACGCCGACGAGTACATCACCCAGGTCCACCGCAAGGGCGACCCGCGCGTCGTCTTCCCCGGCTACGTGTTCGGGCGCGGCTACTGGGAGCTGCAGCGGCACGCCTACGTCTTCTGCGCGCCGACCGAGGTCGGGGGGACGCACCCCGTCATCCTCGAGGCGCTCGCCGCCGGCAACTGCGTCATCGTCAACGACCACGCGCCGAACGTCGAGACCGTCGGGGACGCGGGGCTCACGTTCTCGGGCAGCCGCGGCGTCGAGTCGCTCGCCGAGCGCCTCACGGAGGCGTTCGACAACCCCGAGATGGTCGCCCGCTACCGGGAGCGCGCCCTCGAGCGCGCGCGGCGCTACTCCTGGGACGCGGTGACCGACGAGTACGAGGCTCTCCTCCACGAGGTCGCCGCCGCGGGCGGTCCCGGTCCGCTGCCGGACGCGCTCGTGGACAAGGACGCCCCGGCGCCCGTCGTCGCCGAGCCGGCGGGCGAGCTGGGCTGAACCCGGCCCCGCGCGCCGCGCGGCGCGGCGCGCGGCGCGCGGGGGCGCCTCGAACGTCGATCCTCACCCCCGGCGGTGCTCGAACGTCGATCCTCACCCCGGCCGAGGGGTGCTCGAACGTCGATCTTCACCCCCGCGGGGCTCGAACGTCGAGGAGCACCCCCGGGAGGGGGTCCTCATCGACGTTCGACCCGGGAGGGGGTGCTCATCGACGTCGGACCCAGCAGGGGGGGTCCTCATCGACGTTCGACCCGGGCTCGGGGCCGCGCGGCGGCCCCGAGCGCCCCGTCGCCTACTTCGACCGCACCGAGAACCGCGCGTGGCGGCTGCGGACGGTCTCGCCCTGCTGGTCCTTCCAGACGAGGCGGACGTGGCCGGACCGGCGGACCTTGACCTTCGTCTCGAAGTAGCCCTTGCGGCGCTTCACGGTGACGCGCTTCACGCGGCGCCACTTCGCGCCCTTGCGGCGGTCGCGCACCTGGATGTCGACCTTCGTGCGCTCCCCCTCGGTCGCGGCCCGGACGAGGCCCCACACTCGCAGGCGGCTGCCGCGGCGGACGCGGTCGCGCGGCAGGTAGACGGGCAGCCGGTACGCGTCGTAGGCCGGCTTGCGCTTCCCCTCGAAGGAGACGAGGCCGGTCTGGAAGGTCGAGCCGAACGCCTCGCGCCGGGTCGTCGCCTCGATCGGCCGGTCGTCGGCGAGGAGGAACTGGGCGTGGGCCCGCACCGTCGAGTCGCGCGCGGTGCGGTACTCCGCCTCGTTGAGGTACGCGGCCTGCTTCGAGCGCGACACGCCGGTCGGATCGGGCGGGTCGGTCTGGTAGCCGTACTCGGTGATGAAGAGCGGGACGTACTTCCGCCCCTTCGGGATCTTCTGACCGTGCCGCTTGAAGACGCGCCGCAGGAGCTGGTGCATCTCGTCGAGGTTCGCGATCGTGAAGAAGTCGTCGTCCTTCGGGTCCTTGCCGGGCGCGAAGGTGAGCTCGTACGGGTGGTGCGCCCACCCGCTCACGGCGAACAGGTTCGGATGCGCGGCGACGAACGCCTCGGCGGCCTCCTGGCGCGACTTCCCGCCCGGGCACTGGCGGACCTCCGCGGCGGTGCCGCGGTACGGGCGCAGCTTGCTGTCGAGGCAGTAGAGCTGGCGGATGAAGCGCCCGGGCTTCAGCGAGCGCGTCTGCCCGCGGACGTTGAGCCCCTTCGGCGCGGTCTCGCCGATGAGGATCGAGTCGGAGCCGTGGCCCGTCTCGCGCAGCGCCGCGACGCCCTTGTCGACGAGGGCGCGATAGAGGTAGGGCGCCGCCTCGATCTGGTCCTCGCCGTCGGGCGAGGGCACCCACTGCGGGGTCAGCCAGCCGGCCTGGTTGGGCTCGTTCCAGATCGACCAGTCGTCGACGCGCGGGACCGCCGGCGGGGCGGGGCTGATGCCCGGCTGGACGTAGGAGCCGTCGAAGCGACGGCCGACCGCCTTCACGAAGAGGCCGAACTCGTCGGCGTTCGGCATGAACGTCGGCTCGATGTCCTCGCGGTCGGGCACGCCGGTCGCCCACTTCGGCGCCGGGCTCGTGATGCTGAACGCGACGTTGATGCCGCGTGCCTTCGCGAGCCGGACGACCGTGTCGTAGCGGTCCCACGCCCCGGTCGAGTACTGGTTCGGGTCGGTGGCGTCGAAGCCCGGCTTCTCCCGCTGGCCGGGGGACGGCGCGACGGTCGCCCAGAACACGCTCACGCGGATCCGGTCGACGCCGAGGCGCGTGAGCTCGTCGAGCGTGGCCGCGACCTGGTCGGGCGGGCTGAAGATGAGCTTGTTGTCGTCCTGGAACGTCGACTCCTGGACGAGGCTCGCGGAGGCCGGGGACGGCGCGGCGGCGAGGCCGGCGCAGCTCGCGGCGACCGCGAGCAGGGCGAGGCGACGCCGCGCACGGGCGCGGGGCGGGGCGGTGCGGATCACGGCTGTTCGGGACCTGTCGTCTCGGGGGCGGGGGTCGGTGCGGCGGGTGCCGGCGTCGCGCTCGGCGCGGGCGCGCCCGCGCCGGCGAGGCGGCGCTGGGCGAGCAGGAAGAGCTCGGTGCCCCGGCCCGATCGCGGGTCGAGGTAGAGCGCGGGGCCGAGGAAGCTCAGGGCACGGCGCGGATCGTCGACCGCGGTGAGATTGAACTCCGCGAGCCGGATCCACGGCGCGGCGTTGGACGGCTGCAGTCGCACTGCCTCCTCCAACGCATCGCGCGCGGCGTCCTTGCGGCCCGCGGCGAGTTCGACCGCGCCGAGATCGAACAGCGGCTCCACGGAGAGCGGATTCCGGTCGATCGCGGCGCGGGCCTTCTCACGCGCCTCGTCGAACCGCTGCTCGTCGAGCAGCTCGAGGGCGGCGCGGCTCGCGGCCGCGCTCCGCTGAGGCTGCCAGGTCTGCCACGCCGCGACGAGCGCGAGGAGGACGACGCCGATCGCGGCGGCGAGCCGGCGCCGGTCGCGGGCGCCCTCGCGGACGCGCTGCGCGACCGACGGGGCTGACGGGGCGGCGACATCGTGCGACGAGACCCCGGGAGCGGAACCCAGCGGCCCACGTCCCGCCACCCAGCCCGCGCAGAGGAGCGCGAGGATCGCGAGGCCGGGGACGAACCACGTGAAGTCGAGGAACGAGTGGACCCCGAAGACGACGGCGATCGACGCGAGGGTGAACAGGCCGACGCGCTCGGCGTCGAACTGCTCCCGGGTGAAGCCGCGGTGGAGGCCGAGCGTCCGCCTCGCGGCGAGGAGCCAGGCGATGAGCGCCGCGAGGCTCGCACCGAGACCGAGGAGGCCGAGGTCCGCTGCGGTCTGCGGCACGTAGCCGTGCGCGTGGCGGACCGCGAGGTCGTCGTTGCGGAAACGCGGACGCACGGTCGCGTACCCGCCCGCGCCGACGCCCTTCCACGGCGCCTCGTCGAAGATCTTGAAGCCCTGGTCCCAGTACCGCGCGCGGACGCTGCCGACGGCGGTGAGGCGGCCGGGGTCGTTGGCCGGGAGCCTCGCGTCGGGATCGGTGAGCTTCGTGACGCTGTCGCTGATCGTGCCGCCGAGGCCCCTGTCGCTCCCGAGGAGGGCGCCGGCCACGACGAAGGGGACGAGCGAGAGCGCGACGAGGACGGCCGTCCCCGCCGTCCGGCGCTCCTGCGGCCGCAGCGGCCGACGCGCGGCGAAGAAGAGCGAGGCGAGGCCCGCGACGGTGAGCAGCCCGACGAGGACGAGGACGGCGAGTCCGAGCTGGTGGCCGGCCGTCTCGCGGACGGCCAGGGGGACGTCGTCCTCGGTGAGGGCGTCCTGGGCGAACGCCCAGATCGCGACGAGCCCCGAGAGGACCCCGGCGATGCCGAGCGCCGCGACGGCGCGGAGCCGCAGCGGCACGCAGAGGAGGAAGAGCGCCGCGCCGATCCCCGCCGCGGCGAGCGAGCCGCGGGAGTACGCCAGCAGCATCGCGAGGAGGAGGATCCCGAGCGCGGGGTAGGCGAGCGCGCCGAGCGCCTGGTGGCCGTGACGCCGCGAGGCGAGCCAGAGCGCGCCGGGGACGCCGAGGGCGGCCATGAGACCGACGCTGTTCCAGTAGCCGAAGGGCTCGCTGAGGCGCGCGAACGTCTCGTTCTCGGCCGGGAAGATCTTCGAGAGCAGCGCGATCGCCGAGACGACCGTCGCGCACAGCACGGTCGCGCCGATGAGCGCGCCCCAGCGGTGCGGCGCGATGCGCGCGAGCGCGAGTCCGGCGGCGAACGCCGCGAGGTACGTGAACGTCCGGTTGGCCTCGATCCACGCGTCCGACGGGTTGACCGCCCAGAGGATCGACAGCGCGGTGACGACGGCGAGAGCGACGACCGCGAGGGCGGCCGTCGCGCCGTGGAGGCGCTCACCGCGGTGATGGAGGATCGCGGCGGCGACGAGGAGGCCGGCCGCGATCTGCACCGCGATCGCGACCGTCGTGAGGGGGCCGAGTCGGAAGCCGCCGGCCGCGTGGAGGGTGATCGCGACGAGGGCGGCGCCGAGGACGAGGGTCCAGCGCGTCTCCGGCCGCACGGCGGGGAGGCGCTCGCGGACGTCCCCGAGACGGCCCGCGCCTCCGAGGCGTGGCAGCCGCGGCGCGCTCGGCGCCGCGCGGGGCGGCTCAGGCGCGACCGGGGTGGACACGGGACCTCAGGCCGAGCGCGCTGCCGCCGAGGACGCCGAGGCCGAGCAGCGCGAGCATGACGATGAGCGGGGTCGGCATGCCGGAGGTCGACGAGAGGTCGCTGGCCCCGACGTTGCCCGGCTTCACGAGGCGTCCGCCGACGTCGGCGCCGGCGCTTCCGGTGGCCGTCGCGTTCGCGATCGCGCCTCGCTCCTGCGGCGTCGCGTTCGCGAGCGCCTCCTCGGTGACGCTGAGGTCGTCGTTGGCGCCGGCCGGAGGCACGGCGCCGCCGGTCGTCCCGCCGCCGCCACCGGGGCCGGCGGGCGCCGCGCCGCCGCCGCCGGAGTCCGAGCCGCCCGAGCTCGCGCGACCCGCCTGGGCCCGCCGGATGACCTCGCGGCAGTTCGTGTACTCGTCGAGGTCCGTCGGGATGTTCTCGAGGGCGTCGGCGTACTCGGACTGCGAGTACTTGTCGTCGAGGCGCCCGTTGTCGTTGCAGTCGCTGAGGACGTCTTCACCGCTGGCGTGGGCCGCCGTCGCGGGGACGAGGAGCAGCGTGCTGAGCGTGGCGAGCAGGATGCGTCGAAGGAAGTGGCGCATGGCACCCAGAGGGGGGTCGGAGGCACGGATCCGCGCGGACGCGGGGGCGACCCGGTCAAGAAGCCTACCGCAGAGGACGGAATTCCCGCTCAGGCGGCGGCGCAAACTCGCCTCGCGGTGTCGATCGCCGCTGCCATGCCCGCCGCCCACGCGTCGAAGGTGTAGGGACGCACGTCGCGCCGGGCATGGCGGCCGAGCTCCCGCCGGAGCGCGGGCTCGGCGAGCTCGCGGAGCGCGGAGACGAGCGCCGCGGGGTCGCCGGCCGGCACGACGCGGCCGTTGCGGCCGTCGCGCACGAGGCCGCCGGCGGCGGCCCCGACCATGTCGGAGGAGATGACGGGAAGGCCCTGGTGCATCGCTTCGTTGACGACGAGCGCCCACGGTTCGCGGAAGCCGCGCGTCGCGAGCGACGGTACGACCAGAACGTCCGAACCCGCCAGGAAGTTGCGCACCTCGGCCGGATCGGCGGGCCCGTGCGCCGTCGTCGACGGGGGCAGCGCGCGGCCGCCGCGCGCCGATCGCGCCTCCTCGGCGTCGACCCCCACGAGGCGCAGCGCGGCGTCCCCGGGCCGATCGCGCTCCCAGGCGTCGAGGAGGACGCGCAGGCCCTTCGCCGGGTCCGCGCGGCCGACCCAGACCGCCGTGTAGCCGGCCTCGCGCGTCGCGGGGGCGGGGGCCGGGGCCGACCAGAACCCCTGGTCGACGGCCTGCGGGGCGACGTGGATGGCGCGGGCGCCCAGCCGCCGCGCGTGGGCGGCGACGTGCGGACCGTAGACGGCGACCGCCCCGGCGCCCCGGTGGACCGCCCGCATGAGCGGGATCGCGGCGACGTGCGCCGGCGTCCTCAGCGTCGCCCACAGCGCGCTCCAGAGGACGAACGGCGTGCCGCTGCGGCGCGCGCCGGCCCACGCCCCCGGGAGCGCGAGGCGCCCCGCGGTGCCGCAGACGACCGCCGCGTGCTCGCCGGCGGCCGCGAGGCGGCGGATCTCGCCCTGGCGGACGCGACGGTGCGGGACGCCGGGATCCTCGACGCCCTCGGTCGCGTGGTGCGAGCGGCCGCCGAAGAGGGCGAGCTCGAGCGGGACGCGGGCGTGGAGCGCGGCGAACGCGCCCGCCCGCTCGGGCGGCACGTGGTTCGTGACGACGAGGACCGGGGCGGTCACGCGAGGACCGGCTCCCTGTCGAGCGCCTCCTCGTAGGCGGCGACGGTCGCCTCGCCGCAGCGCTCCCAGGTGAACGACGCCGCGACCGTGGCGCGCGCCAGGCGCCCGAGCCGCCCCAGGTCGTCGCGGTCGGCGAAGAGCTCGTCGATCTGGGCGGCGAGGGCCTCGACGTCGCCCGGCGGGACGAGCGCGAGGCCGTCACCGACCGCGGCGATCTCCGCCGGGCCCGGCTCGCCGAGGGACGCGATCGCCGGGACGCCGCCGGCCATCGCCTCGACGTAGGCGACCCCGAAGGCCTCGTCGATCGACGGCATGACGAAGAGGTCGGCGCTGTGGGCGAGCGTCACCGCCTCCTCGTGCGGCTTCTGCCCGACGAGATCGACGCGGTCGCCGAGCCCGAGGGAGTCGGCGAGCGCGCGCAGCGCGTCCCGCTCCGGGCCGTCGCCGACGACGACGTAGCGGAGGTCGGGGTGGCGGTCGCGGAGGAGCCACATCGCGCGGATGACGTCGCCGTGGCGCTTGCGACCGACGAGGTGGGCGACGGTGACGATGGTCGGATGCGCCGGCCGGCGGGGCGTCGTGGGAGGGACGTCCGCTCCGAGCCGCACGACGCGGACGCGATCCTCGGGTGCGCCGGCCTTCTCGGCGGCGCGCGCGGTCCCGAAGGAGTTCGCGAGGACGAGGCGTGCGTGGCGGAAGGCGGCGGCGACCTGGTCCGCGCCCCGGGAGCCGTGGAAGCGCGGGGCGGTGAAGTAGACGTCGCCGCCGTGGACGGAGACGACGAGCGGGGTGGTCGGCGTCGCGCGCCTCACGGCATCGGCGGCCGGGACGGCGTTGTGGGCGTGGACGAGGTCGAACGGGAACTCGGCGGCGACCCGTGTGAGCGCGCGTCGCAGGGGCGGCGCGGCCCAGCGTCCCCAGGTCCCGTAGCTGCGCTGGCGCGGCGGGCTCACGAACGGGACGTAGCGGACGCGGAGGCCGTCGAGGACGAGCTCGCGGGGGTGGCGCCACAGGTCGAGCGTCGCGAGCGGGAGCCGCGCCCGCGGCGTCGCGGCGGGCGGCACGACGCGATGGAGGACGAGCACCTCGACCTCGGCCCCGGCGGCGCGCGCCGCGAGCGCCTGACGGTGGGCCCATATCCCGAGGACCGGGTCGTTCTCGCGCGGATAGAACTCCGCGACGACGAGGACCCTCACGTCGATCCGCCGGTCCCGGGGCCGCGCTCGTAGCGATGCTCGGACAGCGTGCGGACCTCGTCGCGGCGCACGTAGGGGCGTGCGGCGAGGAACGCGCGGGCCTCGGCGACCGCCTCCTCGCGGGGGTAGGTGTCGGCGACCGAACGCAGCGTGTGCCCCACGGGGACGGCGTCCACGATCCCGATCGGCCATCCGTTCGCGCGGGCGAGCGCGCTCCAGTGCGCGTCGAGGCCCCAGCCCATCCGGACGTCGGGGAAGGGGAGGAGCGCGCCGAAGGTGTCGCGGTGGAACGCGGTGACGGGGCCGATCTCGGCGAACGTCGTCTCGCGCCAGTCGGCCCGCCCGTCGCGGCGGCGCGTGATCTCCCAGGCGGCGTGGGACGCGAGGCGCTGCGCCGGCTGCGCGATCCGCAGGCCGCCGGCCTCGCAGCAGAGGAGGAGGACGTCGAGGAAGCCGGCGGGGAGGTCGACGTCGTCGTCGACGACGACGAGCCAGTCGAAGCGGTCGATCGGCGCCTCACGCAGGAGCGCGTTGAGGTTCTCGAACTTGCCGGCACCCGCGCTCACCCGCGTGCGGACCTCGACGTCGTGGTGCGAGCGGGCGAGCTCGGCGTGCGTGTGCGCCATCGTCGTCGGCTGGTCGGGGCTCTCGACCCCGATCGCGAGGACGCGGCGGACCGGCCGGCGCAGGGCCTCCTCGCGCAGCTCGCGGCGCCGCCGTGCCGTGCGCCGGTCGAGGCGCGCGTCGGCGAGGCGACGCAGGACCGCCCGGCGCCCGCCGACGACGCCGCTCGTCCCAGCGAGGAAGTCCTCGGCGCCGCCGGCGGGCGGCGCGTCGTGGCGGGGGTGGAGCTCGGCGAGCGCCTCGCGCACCCGTCCGGCGCTGTGCGCGGCGAGGACGGGCCCGTTCATGCAGGCGCGGCGCGGGCCGTGCGCGAGGCAGCCGGCCAGGACGCGGAGCTCGGCGCGCAGCGACGGGTTCGTGCGCTTGAAGACGTCGAACCGCCGGCTGGCGCGCCCTCGCCGGAAGGCGAACCGGCAGAGCTCCCGCAGCCGGGCGTCGTCGCCCGCCCGGCGGTGGTCGAGCCCGGCGCCCGGGACGTACCGGATGCGGCCGCCGGCGGCACGCAGCCGGTCCTGCCACTCCTGCTCGTCCCCGGCGTTCTCGAGGTGGCCGCCCTCGTCGAAGCGGCCGGCGCGCGCGAACGCGCTGCGGCGGATCGCCATGTTCGCGCCCCACGCGTGCGGGACGTCGCGCTCGGCGGGGCCGTGGTCGGTCGTCGTGATCGGCGCGTTCTCCCGGCCGCACATGCGGAAGGCGTGGCCCTCGAAGCGGGCGCGGATCGGGCCCGTCAGCACGCCGACCTCGTCGGGGAGCGCGGCGGCGGCGTCGAGGAGCGCGGCGAGCCAGCCGTCGTCGACGCGGACGTCGTCGTCGACGAACACGACGAGCTCCGCGGGCGCGGTGACCTCGACGCCGAGGTTGCGGGCCGCGTTGAGGCCTCCCGGAGGAGGCGTGGGGACGTACCGGGCGCCGTGCCGTGAGGCCGCCTCGCGCGTGCCGGGATCCGTCCCGTCGTCGACGACGACGATCTCGGCGCCGACGGCGTCGGCCTGCGGACGCAGCGAGGCGAGCGCGACGTCGAGGTAGCCGGGGCGCCCGACGGTGGGGATGACGATCGCGGCGCTCGGCCGGGCGGGTGCGGGAGGCGGCGGCATGCGGGCGTGCGGGATTCTCCCGCACGAGGGGTCTCGTCCGTCCGCGCCCTACGCTTCGCGCTGCGGATGATCCTCTTCCTCCATCACCGCTATCGGGTCCGCGGCGGCGAGGAGCGCGCGGTCGACGACCTCGCCTGGCTCGTCGCGAGCCACCTCGGCGAGCCCGTCCGGCGCGTCGAACGCGACTCGGGCGCGACGACCCGACCCGCGGCCGCGGTCGGCCTTCTCCGGGGTGGCCTGCGCCCGGGCGACGTCGAGCGCGCGGTCCGCGAGACCGGCGCCCGGATCGTCCACGCGCACAACCTCAACCCCACCTACGGGTGGCGGGCGCTCGCCGCGGCGCGGCGCGCGGGCGCGAAGGTCGTCCTCCACCTCCACAACTACCGGCTCGTCTGCGCCGTCGCGGTCGGCGTGGACCCGTCGGGGCGCGACTGCGTCCGCTGCCACGGTCGCGACACCCGGCCCGGCGTGCGCCTGCGCTGCCGCGGCTCCCGCGAGGAGGCGGTCCTCTACGCGACCTCCCTCGCGGCGTGGTCCGCCCGCATCGTTCGCGAGGCGGACGCCGTCGTCGTCCCGAGCGAGAGCGCGCTCGAGCGCCTGAGGACGATGGGCGCGCCCCTCGGCGAGGTGCCCGTCCACGTCGTCGGCCACGTCGTCCGCGATGCCGACCCCGAGGCGCACGGCGCCGCCGCGCGCGCCGCCGACGCGGCGCGGTCGCGGCCGGACGGCCCCGCGCTCGTCGTCTCGCGCCTCGCGGCCGAGAAGGGCGTCGAGGTCGCGATCGACGCGTGCCGCGCCGCGGGCGTGCCGCTCGTCGTCGCCGGCGACGGCCCGCTCGCGAGCGAGCTCGCCCAGCGCGCCGTCGGCGCCGACGTCACCTTCACCGGTCACGTCGACGGCGCCGCCCTCCGCCGCCTGCGCGCCGAGGCCTCCGTCGCGCTCGTCCCCACGCGCGCTCACGAGACGTTCGGTCTCTCCGCCCTCGAGGCGATGGCGGCGGGCGTCCCCGTCGTCGCCAGCGCGACCGGTGCCCTTCGCGAGCTCGCCGGAGACATCACCCTCGTGCGACCCGGCCGCCCCGGCGAGCTCGCCGAGGCGATCGCGGCCGTCCGCGCCGACCCCAGCGCCCCCGCCCGCGCGCTCGCGGCGGCCCGCGTCCGAGCGGCCCCGCAGGTCGTCGCGCCGGCCCTGCGCGCCGTGTACGAGTCCGTCGACCCGCGCTGACCGGGCCGCGGGACCGCTCTCGCGGCGAGAGCTCAACGGGCCGCGGGGACCGCTCTCGCGGCGAGAACTCAACACCGGTTCCCATGCGGCACGCGATGAGTTCTCGGTGCCGGGGAGGCCCGGGTCACCGTCTCGCGGGCGCGGATCGGCTGCGGACGTGCCGCCGCGCCTAGACTCTCCGCCGTGACCTGGCTGCTCACCGGCGGGGCGGGCTACATCGGCTCGCACATGGCTCTCGCATTCCAGGAGGCGGGGATGGACGTCGTCGTCCTCGACGACCTCTCCACGGGCTATCGCGACTTCGTCCCGGACGGCGTCTCGTTCGTCGAGGGCTCGTGCGGCGACCCCGACGCCGTCTCGGCGGCCCTCGACCACGGCGTCACGGGCGTCGTCCATCTCGCGGGCTGGAAGTACGCCGGCGTCTCCGTCGACCGTCCGCTCCACTTCTACCGCCAGAACGTCACGGGGATGCAGAGCCTCCTCGAGGGCGTCGTCGAGCGCGGCATCGACCGCTTCGTCTTCTCCTCCTCGTCGTCGTGCTACGGCACCCCCGACATCGAGGTCGTCACCGAGGACTACGTCGTCGGGCGGCCGGAGAGCCCCTACGGCGAGACGAAGCTCATCAGCGAGTGGCTCCTGCGCGACGTCGCCGGCATCCTCCCCGGCCTGCGACACACGTCGCTGCGGTACTTCAACGTCGTCGGCTCGGGCCCGCCCCACCTCGCCGACCACAGTCCGTACAACCTCTTCCCGCGCTTCCTCAAGCAGCTCGCCGCGGGCGAGCGCCCGACCGTGTGGGGCGACGACTACCCGACACGCGACGGCACGTGCATCCGCGACTACGTGCACGTCGTGGATCTCGCCGACGCCCACGTCATGGCCGCCCGGCGCCTCGACGCGGGCGAGCCGTGCGCGGACATCTACAACGTCGGTCGCGGCGAGGGGCTCACCGTCCTCGAGATCCTCGACGCGATGCGTCGCATCACCGGCATCGACATCGAGCCGGAGATGCATCCCCGCCGCCCCGGCGACCCGACCCGCATCATCGGCAGCGCCCAGCGCCTCGAGCGCGACTTCGGCTGGAAGCCGAAGCGCGGCCTCGACGAGATGGTCTCGAGCGCCTGGGACGCCTGGCAGCACCACCTCGCGAGCGGGATCGAGCGGTAGCCGACTCACGCGGCGACGGCGAGGGCCGGACCGTCGAGCGCCGCGCGGAGGTCAGCGACGACTTCGCCGCGGTACATGGTCAGGTCGTCGCCCGTGAGCCGGAAGACGACCCAGCCCGCCGCCGCGAGGCGACGGTCGCGTCGCCGGTCGCGGTACGGCACGAAGCCCGTCTCGTGGATGGGGAGGAAGTCGAGCTCGACCATCACCCGCTGCGCGCGCCACACGACATCGCACTCGCGCATGTCGCCGCCGCCGATGTCGACGTGGACTCCGCGCTCGTAGGCCGGAAGCCCCGCATCGCGAGCGAGCGTCGCGAACGCCGCCTCCAGCCCGCTCTTCGTCCACCCGCGCGAGCGATCGCGGCGTTCGAGGACGGCGCGGAGCGCCACCGCCCCACGCCGTCCCCGCGACGTCTCGAGGAGGTGGGCGACGCTGCGGTCGTGCAGCCTGCCGCGGATCGCCGCCTCGTTGACGGCGCGGTCGAGCTCGGCCTCGGAGGCGACCGCCGCCAGATGCACGATCGTCGTGAGCAGCGTCGTCGTCGGGACGCCGTCGCGCTGCGTCAGGTCGCGCCTCACGTCGATCTCGTTCTGGTGGATCGCCACCGTGGGCAGGCTCGTCGTCCACCGGGCCGGCGAGATGACGTCGAGCACGGGCGGGCGCGGCAGGAGCCGCCACACGTACGCGGCCGTCCGGTGCGAGACCACCGCGCCCGGACCGCCGACGAGCACGGCCGTCCACAGCTCGCCGTCGGGCGTGCGGTTCACGTGGCCGACGAAGAAGATCCCGCCAGGACGGCGGATGAGGCGGTGGCTCGCCACCGCGCGCCGCACGGCGCCGCGGGTGAAGCCGAGCGCTCGCAGCTGGTCGGCGTGCACGCGGCCGGCCTGCCGGCTCGCGAGCCGCATCACCTCCCGCCAGCGAGCGCGGTGATCGAGGACATCGGGCACGCGCAGGAGCATCGCCCGCGCCGCTGTGACGTCTCAACACGCTCGTGCGGCGATCCGCCGGAGATTCCGCGACGACTTCGCGACGATGACCGTCCTCGCCGGCCGAGAACTCAAGACGTGTCGGAGAGGGGCCGGCTTTGAGTTCTCGCGCCCCCTCGCGCCCTCGCGCGCCCCCGCGCGCCCCCGGCGGCTCCCCGCGTCCCTCGGCAGCCCCCTACACCACGCTTCGCAGCCACTTCACCGTCGCCGCCACGCCGTCCTCGACCGAGATCTGCGCCTCCCACCCGAGGAGGCGCTGCGCCTTCGAGACGTCCGGCCAGCGCCGCACGACGTCGACCGCGAACGTCGGCTCGTGCGACAGCTCGAACTCCTCCGGCGGCAGGCCGCACTGCTCCCAGATGACGCGCGCGATCTCGGCGACCGTCATCTCGCGCGAGGCGCTGACGTTGAAGTCCTCCAACAGGCCCGCCGGAGATGACATCGCGGTGACGATGCCGTCCGCGATGTCGTCGATGTGGGTGAGCGTCCGGGTCTGCGTCCCGTCGCCGAAGATCGGGAGCGGTCCTGTCGGGCGCCCGTCCGGACCCCTCAGCGCGAGGCACTTCTTGATGACGTCGGGGACCATGTGCGCGATCCCCGGCTCGTCCTCGGGCATCTCGCCCGGGCCGTAGGCGTTGAACGGACGGCAGATCGTGTACGGCAGGCCGTGCTCGTCGTGGGCGGCGCGCACGTACACCTCGCCGGTGAGCTTCGAGAACCCGTAGGCCGACCGCGGCACCGGGCACGTCCAGATGTGGTCCTCGGTCGTCGGGTACTCCGTCGCCTGCTCGAAGACCATCGAGCTCGAGACGTAGACGAAGCGCTCGACGCCCACGTCGATCGCGGCCCGCACGACGCCGTTGTAGAGCGCCGCGTTCACCTCCGTGAGCGTGTAAGGGAGCTTGTGGAAGTTCGCGATCCCGCCGACGATCGCGGCGAGGTGGATGACGTGCGAGCAGCCCTCGGTCGCCCTCCGCGCCTCGTCGACGTCGCGCAGGTCGCCCCGATGGACCTCGCACCCCTCGCGCATCCACTGCGGGGACTCGCGCTGGTCGGACACCCGCACCTCGTAGGCGGGGTCGCGGAGGAGGCGCCGGACGACGGCGGCGCCGATGGTCCCGGCTCCGCCGGTGACGAGAACGCGGTTCATGGCGGACGAGAGGGTAGTGGTCAGCGCGCCGGGGAGAGCGCTGCGAGCTCCGCCGCGTAGGCGAAGACCTGGCCCGCGCCCCACATGTTCCACGGGTCCACGACGAGGGCGTCCGGGCTCGCGATCGTCTGGATCGCCCGCAGCGTCTCCGGCGTCCCGAACTCGGGGTGGTTCGTCGCGACGACGACGATGTCGGCCCCGGTGAGCGCGTCCTCGAGGCCCGGCGTCGGCGTCGGCACCCACGGGTCGTGGATCACGACGTCGGCGAGCTCGCGCTCGAGAAGCCGGACGAGCTTGTGCGCGAGCGAGTCGCGCTCGTCGTCGGTCGCCGACTTGAAGGCGAGGCCGAGCACCGCGACCTTGCGCCCGTTCAGCGAGCCGAGGCGCCGCTTCGCCCCCTCGACGAGGAAGAGCGGGACGGACTCGTTGACGCGGGAGGCGGCGAGGAGCATGCCGGGAGCGGTCGACCGCTCCTCGCTGAAGGCGAAGTCCTTGCGCAGGCACGTCCCGGCGGTGAAGCCGGGGAGCTTGATCCCGCCCCGCGGGTAGTCGCGGTTGATGAGGTCGATGACCTCGAAGACGTTCGCGTCGTACTGCTCGCAGTCCATCATGAGCAGGTTCGGCAGCGCGAACTGGGCGTAGCGGAGGATGTTCGTCCAGATCTTCGCGAGCTCGGCCTGGACGGGGCTCGTCTGCTCGATCCGCGCGCCGAAGACGCTGAACAGCTCGCCGACGACCTCCCCGGAGCGCTCGCCGACGCCGCCGATGATGCACGGCAGCGACACGATCTCCTCGAAGAACCGCCCGGCCGCGATCCGCTCCGGCGCGTGGGCGACGAAGACCTCCTCGCCGATCCGGAAGCCGCGGTGCTTCTCGAGGTAGCCGGCGACGAACTCGGTCGTCCGCGGCGCGATCGTCGAGCGCAGCGTGAGCGACTGCCCGGGGCGCAGGTGCGGGAGGAGGTCGTCGAGGACCGCGCGGATGTCGCGCAGGTCGATCTCGATGTGCGAGAAGGACGGCGTCCCGAGCGTGATGACGATGTGGTCGGCCGCGGCGGCGTCCGTCACGCGGTCCGACCAGGAGACGGAGCCCGCCTCGGTGACGCGCGCGAGGACCTCGGGGGCCTGGGGCTCCTCGAAGGGCATGCGGCCCTCGCGGACCGCGGAGAGGATCTCGGGGTCGCGATCGACGCCGAGGACGCGCAGCCCGCGGTCGGCGAACGCGAGCGCGAGCGGGAGACCGACGCGGCCCGTTCCGATGACCGCGACATCGAGCGACATGGCTCGAAGGGTAGTTCAGACGACGGTCAGGAGCCCGTTCGGCGGTCGGTCGCCCACTGGCGGGCGAAGCCCGACACGAAGCGCGGGTTGTACCGCGCGTACCTCCGCCACAAGCGCCTCGGCTCGCGCGTGAGGCGGTACGCCCACTCCATCCCGACCGACTGCATCCAGTTCGGCGCCTGCGGGACGAGGCCGGCGTGGAAGTCGAACGCGGCGCCGACGCCGACGAGGACCGGCGCGTCGAGCTTCTCGCGCATCGCGGCCATCCACTTCTCCTGCTTCGGGACGCCGATGCCGACCCACACGACGTCCGCGCCGGACCGGTTGATCTCCTCGGCGACGCCGTCCTGCTCCTCGGGCGTCAGCTCGCGGAACGGCGGGCTGTAGCCGCCGACGATCTTCAGGCCGGGGTACCGGCGGCGGAGGTTGAGCGCGAGCTGGACGAGCGCGCCCTGGTTGCGACCGCCGTAGAGGAACATCCGCGTGCCGGTCTGCGCCGAGCGCTCGCAGTAGCGGGCCATGAGCTCGGGGCCGTAGACGCGCGAGGAGAGGTGGTGTCCGAGCGCGTTCATCGCCCACACGAGCGGCTGGCCGTCGGGGACCGTGAGGGAGGAGCCGAGGACCGCCTCGCGGAGCGCCGGGTCCTCCTGGCAGACCATGACGGTGTGGACCGCCGCGACGCAGACGTAGCCGCGCTCGTCGGCGGCGATCGTCGCGTCCATCCACTCCATCGTGCGCTCGTAGTCGGTGAGCGCGAGCGGCACGCCGAGGACGTCGACCCCGGGCGGGGGCACGGCGGCCTGCTCGTCTGCGACGAGGCTGAGGGCGGGCGACTCGTCGGCTTGCGTCGGTTCTGGGAGCGTCACGATGGGGTCGGGGCTCATGGGGAAAGCCCCTCCTTCCGGAGTGAGGGTACGTCACGTCAACGCGCGGGACCGCAAGAAGTCGCGCATTCGTCCTGCTCCGCGCGATCCTGCGTGCCCTCTCGGACGAGGATGTAAACCCACGAGAGCGCGGATCGTTGCGCATTCCGGCGGAAGGCGGGTCCTCGTCGCGCCCGGTACGGTCCCGGCGGATGGCCGGCCGCCGCGCGCTCATCACCGGGATCACGGGCCAGGACGGCTCCTACCTCGCCGAGCATCTCCTCGGGACCGGCACGTCCGTGGTCGGGCTCGTGCGCAGGCGTGGCGGCGCTCCCGCGAACCTCGCCGCGGTCGAGGACCGCATCACCCTCGTCGAGGCCGACCTCCTCGATCCCGCGTCGCTGCGGGCGGCCGTGCTCGACGTCCGGCCCGACGAGCTCTACCACCTCGCCGCGCCGACGTTCGTGCCCGCCTCGTGGGACGACCCGACCGAGACGGTCGCCGCGATCGTCGGCGGGACCACGACGCTCGTCGCAGCGGCGCGCGAGGCCGATCCGGACATGCGCGTCTACGTCGCGACGTCGAGCGAGATCTTCGGCGACGCCGGCGTGTCCCCGCAGACCGAGGACGCCCCGACGCGCCCCTGGAGCCCGTACGGCGTCGCGAAGCTCGCCGCCCACCAGCTCGTCGGCCTCCTGCGCGAGCGCCACGGCCAGCACCTCAGCGCCGGCATCACCTACAACCACGAGTCACCCCGACGGCCGGAGCGGTTCGTGACCCGCAAGATCACCCGCGGCGCCGCGGCGATCGCGCTCGGCATCGAGGACGAGCTGCGACTCGGGTCGCTCGACGCGATCCGCGACTGGAGCGACGCCCGCGACGTCGTGCGCGGCGCCGTCCTCGCGGTCCGGCACGACGAGCCGGGCGACTACATCTTCGCGAGCGGCGTCGGTCGCACGATCCGCGACTTCGTCGACGCCGCGTTCGCCCGCGCGGGCGTCGATCCGGAGGGCCGCGTCGTCGTCGACGAGCGCTTCGTCCGCCCGCCGGAGCCGACAGCCCCCGTCGGCGACCCCTCCCGTGCGCGCGCCGTCCTCGGCTGGACGCCCGAGAGGTCGTTCGAGGACCTCGTCGCCGAGATGGTCGACGCGGACCTCGCGGATCTTCGCGGACGGGGCTGAACGACGGCGGCCCGGCCGCCGCGGCGGCCGGGCCGTGACCGTCGTCGTGTGGTGCGCCTACGGCGCCGCGACCGTGCGGACTCCGAACTCCTCGAAGTCGTGGACGGTGCCGCCGATCTGCAGGCCGTCGACCGCACCCTGGAAGTGCGAGTCGCGGCCCTTCGCCACCTGGACCGCGTGGATCGTCGCGCCCGCGCCGGCACCGGCGACGGCCTGCGCCAGGGTGCAGTTGCTCGCGGAGTTCGCGCAGCCGGAGGCGGCGCCCTCGGCTCCGGTGTAGTACCAGTAGCCGTCGGCGTCGACGCTGCCGTCGAGCTTCACCCACTTGTTGCGGTCGCCTGCCGTCGGTGCCCGCGGCACGAAGACGAGCGAGCTGTAGTCGTCCGACGGCGAGAGGTTCGCGTCGACCTCGATCGTGATGTTCGGGAACGACGTCGGCGTGTCCATCCCGAGGTTCACCCAGAACGACGCCGCCGTGAGGTCCGTCAGCGGGGTGCCGTAGAAGTCGACCTCGTTGCCGTAGGCGACCTTCTCCTGGGTGTTCGCGGGGCTGCTCTCGCCGTAGCCGACCGTGAGGTTGAGGCTGCCTGTGCCGAACGGCACGGGCGGGTCCTGGTTCGGCGGGCCGTCGGCGATGTTCTGCAGCGTGCCGGCCGGGCCGCTGCGCAGCTGGGCGACGGGCGAGCCGTACGTGTTGCGGTTGACGACGCCCCAGTTGCCGCTCGAGGCGACGGGACCGGCCGGTCCGGCGGGACCCTGCGGCCCGGGTGCTCCTTGCACGCCCTGCGCGCCCTGCGCTCCCTGCGCGCCCTGCGGGCCGGTCGCGCCCGGCGTGCCCGGTGCGCCCGGGGTGCCCGGAATGGGGACCGGAACCGACTGGGCCCCGACGGACCCGGAGTCATCCCCGCCGTCGGCGCCCTTGCGGATGAGCTTCTGCGTGCCCTCGGAGAGCCGGCTCATCGTGATCGACTCGGGCTTGATGTCGCGGTTGAGGACGCTCTCGTCCTTGATGTCCTTGCTCGTGATGAGCGTCGCGGCGGTCGCCGTCCCCGCGCATGCGGCGACGAGCGCGACGATCGCGACGATCATCGACGACGAAGGACGGCGCCCCGCGCGCCTGACTGGACCCATGGTGGGACCTCCCCTGTGAAAGCGCGACCCCCTGCCGCGCTTGGAACGGCGCGACACTACAGGCGGCGCATCTCCCCCGCCGGGTGTCTCAGGCGATGGCGCGCTGACGTGGTGTCAGTTTCCGACGGCGATGACGGTGATGTCGCCGGCCTCGAACTCCGCTGCGCCGGTCGCTACGCAGTGAAGTCCGACCTGATGCGTCCCCGCCGGCACGACGAGCGCGCCGGTGGCCGCGACCGGCTGCCGCTCGTCGCTCCCGAGGTCCAGCCGGATGTCCTGGCTCATCCGGTCGCCTGCGAAGAACGTCGGAGGCACCTCCCTCACGAGCCAGCAGTTGACGGTCGCGCCGCCGAACTCGGCGATGACCCTGCCGGTCGCGTTCGCGACGAGCCGACTCGCGACGCCCGTCGTGATGGTCGTGCGGACGACGGCGCTGTCCGAGACGGTGTTGCTCCCCTGGATCGCGATGACGCTCGTCCTGGCCGCACTCGCGGAGGCGGTCGGGCCTGCCGGACCCTGGGGTCCCTGCGCACCCGCCGGCCCCTGCGGGCCCACCGGCCCCGGCAGGCCGCGGAGCTGCGCCGCGTCGAGGCCGTCGACCTTGTCGGCGTTGAGGTTCGCGACGAGCCCGGTGTTGTCGTCGACGCTGAACGGCACGTTCCCGTCGGTGACGAAGGCCGCCGCCGGCCCGTTCTCCAGGTTGACGTGCCGCGTGCACTCGGCGGCGTCGCGGCGGCAGCCGTAGACCGCGGCGAGCCCCGAGCCCTTGTTCGACTGCCGGGTCGCGGCGCCCGAGTGGTCGGCGATGATCTGCGTCTCGCGGGTCGCGGTGCCGTTGCGCTGCCCCTCGCGCAGCGCGTCGCCCGTCGCCGCGACGCCGAAGGGAGCCGCGAGCAGGCCGACGCCGACGGCGGCGAGGACCGCGGGACGCAGGCGCCCGTCCGCGCGGCGCAGCCGCCGGCCCGGGCGCGGTCGGTCCGGAGAAGAAGCGACCTCCTCCCAGTCGAGGAACGCCGGGTGATCGTCGCGATCGTGAGACACGAGGCACTCTCCTTCGGGGGATCCGGGGGCGCGCCGCCCTGGGGGCGACGCTATCCGATCCGCGACCCCCGCGGAGGGCCTCGCGGCGCTACTGCGCGAGCAGCTCGAGATCCGCCCGCGTCATGAGCCGGATGAGCTCTTCGAAGCTCGTCTTCGGCTTCCAGCCGAGGTCGCGCTCGGCCTTCGAGTAGTCGCCGATGAGGAGGTCGACCTCGGCGGGCCGCACGAACTGCGGGTCGATGACGACGTGCTTCTCCCAGTCGCCGATCCCGGCCTCGTCGAAGGCGATCTCGACGCACCGGCGGACCGTGTGCGTCTCGTTCGTCGCGATGACGTAGTCCTCGGCCTTGTCCTGCTGGAGCATCAGCCACATCGCCTCGACGTAGTCCTTGGCGTAGCCCCAGTCGCGCTGGGCGTCGAGGTTGCCGAGCGCGAGCTCCTTGCGGAGACCGTGCTTGATCGCCGCCGCGTGCCACGTGATCTTGCGCGTGACGAACTCGAGGCCGCGACGGGGCGACTCGTGGTTGAAGAGGATCCCGCTCGTCGCGTGCAGCCCGTAGGACTCGCGGTAGTTGACGGTGATGTGGTGGCCGTAGACCTTCGCGACGCCGTACGGCGAACGCGGGTAGAACGGGGTCTCCTCCGTCTGCGGCACCTCGAGGACCTTCCCGAACATCTCGCTGCTCGACGCCTGGTAGAAGCGGGCTTCCGGGCAGGTCTCGCGCATCGCCTCGAGCATGCGGGTGACCCCGACGCCGGTGAACTCGGCGGTGAGCGTGGGCTGGACCCACGACACCGCGACGAAGCTCATCGCGGCGAGGTTGTAGATCTCCTCGGGCCGGCACGCCTTGAGGCAGTCGACGAGCGAGCGCTGATCGAGCAGATCGCCCTGGTGGAAGGTGATCCGGTCCTTGATGTGCTCGATCCGCTCCATCTTCTCGGTCGAGGCGCGACGCACCATGCCGTGCACGTCGTAGCCCTGCTCGAGGAGGAGCTCCGCGAGATAGCTGCCGTCCTGGCCGGTGATGCCGGTGATGAGCGCGGTCTTCTGAGCCATGGGCGCAGGACTCTCCCACATCCGTCCGCGGGATCGTCGCCTCGGCGCTGGACGTGCCGATGTGTGACCGACGGCCCCGGGCGGCATACTTCCTGCAGGGACGCTCGTCGGCGCGCGCCCGCAACTCTCCTGCGCCGGGGCCGTTCCAATGACCGTGAAGAGGCTTCTCGCCATCGTCCCCGCGTACAACGAGTCCGGCGCGATCGCGTCGACCGTCGCCGACCTGCGCGAGCACGCGCCGGACTTCGACGTCGTCGTCGTCGACGACGGCTCGAGCGACGACACGGCGAACATCGCGCGCGGTGCGGGCGCGCACGTGCTCGAGCTGCCGTTCAACCTCGGCATCGGCGGGGCCGTGCAGGCGGGCTACATCTACGCCCGCGACCACGACTACGACGTCGCCGTGCAGGTCGACGGCGACGGCCAGCACGATCCCCGCGAGCTCTCCGTCCTCCTCACGCACCTGCGCGAGAACCGCGGGCTCAACATGGTGACGGGCTCGCGCTTCCACGACGACTGCGACGGCGACGGCTACCGCTCGTCGGCCTCCCGACGCCTCGGCATCAAGATCTTCGGCTTCGTCCTCTCGCGCGTCACCGGCCGGCCGGTCACGGACCCGACGAGCGGCTTCCGCATGTGCGACCGCCGGGCGATCGAGCTGTTCGCGCGCGACTACCCGCACGACTATCCCGAGGTCGAGGCGGTCCTCATGCTCCACGCGCACCGCCTCAACGGGGACGAGGTCCCCGTGCGGATGCGCGCCCGCACGACGGGCGTCTCGTCGATCAACGCCTCGAAGTCCGTCCTCTACATGGTGAAGGTCCTCCTCGCGATCTTCGTCGGCCTCCTCCGCGAGCGGCCGAACGTCGAGGCCGGCGATCCGGCCGCGGTCGCCGCCGAACGCGGCGTCTAGCCCATGGACACGCGGCTCCAGGTCATCGCGATCGTCGTCAGCGCGGGGATCTTCCTCCTCGTCTTCGAGCTCGTCCGCCGCCGGCGCCTCCTCGAGCGCTACGCGCTCCTCTGGCTCGTCGCCGCGGCGGTCCTCCTCGGCCTCTCGGTGTGGACCGGCGCGCTCGACCAGCTCGCGCGGGCGATCGGGGTCTCGTACGGCCCGTCCGTCCTCTTCGCGGTCGCGCTCGGCTTCGGGTTCATCCTGATGCTGCACTTCTCGCTCGTCATCAGCCGGCTCTCGGATCAGAACAAGGTGCTCGCGCAGCACCTCGCGATCCTCCAGCGCCGCCTCGAGGCGATGGCCGAGCACGCCGACGACGCGGAGGTCGACGAGGCGGCCGCCGTCCACGTCGAGGACCGCCTCGGCGACGCGCAGGACGCCGTCACGCCCCGCTCCCACCGGTGAGTGTGGATTCACCCGGCTGAGAGCCAGGTGGATTCACACTCAGCCCTCTCGTCGCCTCACCAGCCGGTGTTGCGGGGCGGCGCGGAGCCTCCCGGCGCCGCGGCGCCGGCGTCCTCGGGACGCGTCGGCGACCGCTCGGCCGCGCCGACCGCGGCGACGAGGGCCGCCCCAGCCGCGCCGAGGAGGCCGAGGACGAGCGTGAGGTAGAGCCAGGCGGGGAGCAGCGGGGCCGAGCGGAACAGCCGCATCCGCTCGCCCATGTCCCCGATGAGCGAGAGGTAGGACCGCTCCTCGCGGTGGAGCTCGAGCGCGAGGTCGGCGCCGACGAGCGCGGCGTCCTCGTCCCCGGCCGCCGGGTCGAGCGCACCCGGCTCGGAGGGGGCCACCGCGCGCGTCGGGGCGGCGGCGACGTCCGGTGCGCCGTAGATCGCCAGGTCCGTCGTGCCCTCGTTGCGCAGGCAGATCGTCATGCCGCCGCGGACGCGGGCCTCGTCCTCGAGCCGGATCGTCTGGCCCTCGCGCTCGGTGATGTCGGGGTAGCCGCCCGGCAGCAGGCCCTCGGCGAGGACGTCGCCGCCGGGCGTGCGGACGAGCGCGCGGACCGGCGGGCCCTCGCGCTGCTCGAAGGTGCCGAGGACGAGGTCGATCTCGTCGAAGCGGACGCCTTCGGGGCCCGAGATGTCGACCTGGCAGACGGAGAAGCCGGGGGAGACGCTCGTCACGGGTCCCGCGACCGGCACGCCGAGCGTGAAGGCGAGCGTCGTCCCGTTGGTGAGCCCCAGCACCGCGACGACGGCGAGCCCGATCGCGAGGACGGTCGCGGTGACGCTCTTCGCGCTACGCATAGAACCGGACCGTCACGAGGGTCATCGAGTAGACGGAGAGGGCGACGAGCACGCCGAGCAGGGCCGCGACGACCCGGGCCCGGAAGGCCGGCGGGACGAACATGACGGCACGGGCGAGGGCGAGACCCGCGAGCGGCATGAGCGGGAGGAGGTAGCGGCCCTGCATGAAGTTGCCCGCGCCGCTCTTGATCTGGCGGTAGTCCGTGTAGTGCAGGCCGGCGACGAGGGCGAGCGCGGCGGCGGCGAGGAACGCGACGACCGCGAGGTCTGAGCGCGAGCGGTCGCGCCAGGCGCCGGCGAGGGCGAGCGCGACGACGCCGAGCGTGAGGAGCGCGAGGACGATGTAGAGGCCGTTGGCGAACATGACCTCGAGCCACCCGAAGGCGCCGGTCGCGCCCTTGAAGAAGATGTCGTAGGCGGGGAGGTTCGGCGCGAAGTCCTTGAAGTCCGTCTGGAACGGCAGTCGCGGCAGGTAGTACTGCCAGACGTAGGACAGGAACTCGGTCGGGCTGAACGTGTACGTCGTCGCGCCCGTGACGTCGCTGATCTGCGCGCTCACCGCGCGACCCGTCGCCCGCGTCCAGACGACGTAGGCGCCGAGCGTCGCGCCGATGCCCGCGAGCGCGGCGAGGCTCGGGCGCAGGCCGATGCGCCGCGGGTCGTGGAGGACGCCCCATCGCCAGAGCGCGACCGCGAGCGCGAGGAGCGAGGCGGGGATGAGCGCGTACGAGGTCGCCTTCACGACGCACGCGAGGCCGACGACCGCGAAGAGGGCCGCCGCGCCGCGGACGCTCGGCCCGTGCTTCACGAGCCGCACCCCGAGCCACAGCGCGAGCGACCAGGTGGCGAAGAGCGCGCTGTCCGGGTTCACCGACGCGGAGATGAAGCCGATCATCGGCGCCAGGCCGACGAGGCCGGCGGTGACGAGCTGGAGCTGGCGGTCGCGGCGGAACACCTCGCCCGCGAGCAGCCACGCGCCGACGACCGTCCCGATGAGCCACAGCAGCGACGTGAGCCGCATGAGCTCGAGCCGCGTGAAGATGCTGGCGCCCGACGAGACGAGATAGGCGGGAGCCTCGACGAGGTAGTAGATCGGCGGGTTGCTCGACGCCGGGTTCGGGCCGCCGCCGTCGGCCGCGGCGTCGTCCGGGAGGGCGTCCGAGTCGTCCTCCCAGGCCCGGAAGCGCTCCTCGCTCCAGGTCATCTTCACCTCGGGCTGCGCCGCCGCCTGGTCGGCGTTGGAGCCCAGCGGGCCGGCGGCGAGCACCTGCTCCGTCGCGAACGCCGGCTTCCCGAGCTCGCCGGGCAGCCCCCCGGTCTCGGCGAGGTGCTGGACGTAGCCGAAGTGCGAGTTCTCGTCCGGCGTCTGCCAAGCCGGGGTGATGAGGGTCCACGCGACCCCGAGCAGGAGCACGGCGGCGAGGAGCGCGGCGAGCGGGCGCGGCGTCCGGCGTGGGAGGGAGCGGAGCGACACGGAAGGTTCGGGCGGCGGCTCGGGCGCAGTCATCGGCGCGCCCCCGCCTGCGGGCGCTGGGACGCTACCAGCGCCCCCCAGCGCGACGCTGCGCAGCGTCTGCAGCATGAGGCGGCCGCTGGCGAGCGCCGCGACGACGAGGAGCGCGACGGCGCCGACCGCGGGCGGCGCGATGTCCGCGGCGACGGCCTCGCTCGCCCCGACGCACGCCGCCGCGCACAGCGCGAGCACGACGGCGAGCCGCGCCCCGCTCGCGCTCATCCGCGCGACCGCGACGAGGCCGAGCGCGGTCACGAGCGCCTCGCTCCCCCAGCTGATGCGCGCGCTCGCGGGCGCGCCGTAGGGCAGCGTGAACGCGACGTTCGCGGCGAGGTTCGCGACGAGCACGAGGAGCGTGAAGCGCAGGTAGCGCCGGCCGAGGTCCGCCGAGACGTAGACGTAGGCGAGGACGATCGACGGGAAGATGATCGCGCCGACCGGCGCGAGGAGCTGCAGGTCGCCGGCCGCGTCGGCGAGGTTCTCACCGCCGACGGCGCGCGTGAACGGCTCCGAAACGAGGAGGAGCCCCGCGGCGACGACGAGCCCGACGCCCATCGCCACGCGGACGAGGTCGTGGGCGACGCGGTCCTTCAGCAGGGTCTCCGACGTCTGCGCGACGCGCAGCGCGAGGATCGGCAGGAGCGCGCCGGCGACGATCCCGGCGGCGACGATCGTCTGCTCGATGACCTGGAAGGCGAGGAGGAAGGGCGCGACCTCGTCCGAGTCGGCCGTCGCGTTGAGGAAGACGACGAAGGAGCGCGTGTAGGCGGCGAGGAGGAGGAGCGCGATGGCGAGCGGCGCGATCTCGACGAGCGTCGAGCGCACCCGCGGGCCCATCTCGCCGGGCACGTCGCGGGCGCGCGACGGCGTGATGCGCAGCTCGCGGCGCATGAGCAGGGCGAGGACGCACGTCGGTCCGAGGAAGCCGACGAGGCCGAGGACCTCGATCGGGGCGTCGAGGGCGGCGGCGATCCCGAGGAGCGCGAGGCCGCCGGTCGCGGTGATCGCCTCGAGCGCGGTTTGACGATGGAGGCGATGGTCGAGCTGCAGCCACGGCGTCGCGTTGAGGACGAGCGCGCGCGGGATCACCTGGCCGCCGAGGACGACGCCGAGGAGGAGGACGTCGGTCCCCCGCAGCGCGATCGTCAGGCCGACGATGACGAGCAGCGCGGCGGCGCCCGCGGCGAGGCGGACGGGCACCATCGCCTGCGGGGAGGGCGCCTGCTCGGGGTGCTGCGCGAGACGGCGCAGGATGACCGGCGAGATGCCGGGGTCGAGGGAGAAGGCGACGAACGCGTAGAGCGTGAGGACGGTCGCCCAGTCGGCGTAGGACTCGACGCCGACGGTCCGCGCGACGATGGCCGTCGAGCCGAGGACCGCGAGGAGGCCGACCGCGCGGCCCGCGACCTGCGCGACGATCGTCGTCGACGTCGAGCGGGCGTCGAGGCGAGGGGGCGCGACCGGAGCGGGCGCGCTCACCGCGCGAGCCCTCGGTAGAGCTCGTCGAGCTGCGCGGCGACGTCGTCCCAGGTCGGGATCGCGGGCGTCGCGCCGGCGGCGTGCGGGAGCCCGGCGAGGGCGCCGCGCAAGCCGTCGTCCTCGACGATCCGGACGTGCTCGGGGTGGCGCGACGCGAGCTCCTCGTTGCCCGGGAGCCGGCTCACGACGACCGGCGTCCCCACCGAGAGCGCCTCGAGGAGCGCGAGCGACTGGCCCTCCGCCTTCGAGAGGTGGACGAGCGCGCGGGCCCCGCGCAGGAGCGCACGCACCGCACCGGGGTCGTGGACCTCGCCGAGCCACGTCGCGCCCGTGTCGGCGATCGCGCGCTCGAAGTCCGCCCGCTCGTCGGGCGGCCCGTCGAAGCCCCCGGCGACGACGACGTTCTCGCCGGCGAGCGCCCGGACGGTGTCGGCCTGTCGCTTGCGCGCGCTCACCGTGCCGAGGAGGAGCAGGTAGGGGTCGTCGGGCGTCCCGGCGGGCGGCCGGGTCGCCTCGACGGGCGTGACGCCGTTGGGGACGACCTCGACGCGGCGGGCGCCGAGGGCGGTGAGGAGCGCGGCCTCGTGACCGGTGAGCGCGATCGCGAGGTCGGCGCGGCGGAGCGCGTCGGCGCGCATCCGCGGGCCGAACGACGCGAGCGGCAGCCGCGCGGCGAGCCGCTCGCGGCGCTCGCGACCCGGCGGGACGACGAGGACGGGCGAGATGACGAGGGGCGCGGGGTTGCGCCGCCAGTGCGTGAGGTGCTGGCAGACGTCGGGCTCGGCGCCGAACGCGTGGAGGACGTCGAACGGCCGCGGCTCGGGCTCGCGGGCGACGTGGAGGACCTCGACGCCGCGTCGCTCGAGCGCGGCCGCGGTCTCGCGGATCTGCACCTCGAGGCCGCCGCCCCCGAGGCTGGGCGGGACGCCGCCGAGCACGGCGATGCGAGGACCGGCGGACGGCACGGCGACGAGGGTACCGACGAACCGGGCCGCATCGCCCGTCGGCGGGCGGCATGCTGTGGGCGTGCTTCCCCCGTCCGTGCAGGCCTTCGTCGCTCAGTCGCCGATCCAGCGCGGCCCGATCGCGCGGGCCGTCGCCGACGCGGCGGCGCGTCTCCCGGCCGGTGCGCGGGTCCTCGACGCGGGGGCGGGCGACGCCCCGTACGCGCCCCTCCTCACCCACTGCGAGCACGTCACGCAGGACTGGCCGGGGAGCGTCCACGAGGGCTCGAAGGCCGCCGACGTCCTCGCCGACCTCCACGCGCTGCCGCTCGAGGACGCTTCGTTCGACGCGGTGCTCTGCACGGAGGTCCTCGAGCACGTCGCCGAGCCGGAGCGCGCGCTCGGCGAGATCGCCCGGGTGCTGAAGCCCGGTGGGCGGGTCCTCGTCACCGTCCCGTTCGTCACCGAGCTGCACGAGGAGCCGCACGACCACTACCGCTACACGTCGTGGGGGCTGCGAGGCCTCCTCGGCCGGGCCGGCTTCACCGACGTGGAGGTGGTGCCGACCACCGGCTGGTTCTCGACGGTCGCGCAGCTGCTGCGACACGAGCGCGTCGCGACCTCGCCCGATGACGGGCGCGGCGACCCCGGGCTCGGCGGGCGGCTCGTCGGCACCGCGATGCTCGCGCTCGGCGAGCTGCTGCGACGCGTCTCCCCGTGGCTCGACCGGCATCTCGACCGCCGCTGGGCGCTCCCGCTCGGCTGGATCGCCCGTGCGCGCCTGCCCGAGTCTTCGGGTGCGGGCGAGGGGAGCGCCTCGTGAGCGCGCTGCGCCGCCTCGCGGTCCGCTGGCTGCCGGGGCCGGACTGGATCCTCACGCACCTCGTCGCGCGCGTCCCGCTCGCCGCGCCGCGGATGGCGCTCTACCGCCTCTTCAGGATGACGCTCGTCGATCCCGCGACCTCCTGCCTCATGCTGAACGTCGACGTCGTCTACGCGCACCGCATCACGATCGGCCGCCGCTCGATCGTCGGGCCGCGCTGCCATCTCGACGCCCGCGGCGGCATCACGCTGGGCGACGACGTCAACGTGAGCGGCTACACGCGGTTCATGACCGCGAAGCACGAGGTGCAGGACCCCGACTTCACCGCGTCCTTCGCGCCGATCACCGTCGGCGACCGCGTGTGGTTCGGCCTCGGCGCGACCGTGCTCGGCGGCGTGACGATCGGCGAGGGCGCGGTCGTGAGCGCGGGCGCCGTCGTCACGAAGGACGTCGAGCCCTACACGATCGTCGGCGGCGTCCCCGCCCGCAAGATCGGCGAGCGCACGCGGGACCTGCGCTACGAGCTCGGCTACCGGCCGAACTGGGCGTAGGGGGCAGGGCGCGGGGCGCGGCTCGAACGTCGATCTTCACCCCTCCCCGGGGGTGCTCATCGACGTTCGACCCCGCCGGGGGTGCTCATCGACGTTCGAGGGTGCGCCTGCGGCGTCTCGTCAGCGCTCGACGAGGGACCGCAGGGTCGCCTCGAACGTCCCGCCGATCGCGTCCCAGTCGTAGGTCGACTCGGCGAGCGCGCGGCCGGCGGCGCCGATGCGCGCGGCGAGCGCGTCGTCGGTGAGAGCGCGGACGACGGTGTCGGCGAACGCGCCCGGCTCGTCGGCGAGGAGGACGTCGTCGCCGTCGGTCACCTCGACGCCCTCGGCGCCCATCGTCGTGCTCACGAGCGGCAGCCCGGTCGCGAGGGCCTCGAGGACCTTGAGGCGCGTCCCGCCGCCCGAGCGCATCGGGCACAGGACGACGCGCGCCCGCCGGTACACCTCGCCGATGTCGTCGACGAAGCCGAGGTAGTCGACGCCCGGGGCGGGACGCTCGACGAGATCGGCCGGCGCGTCGCGGCCGACCGCGAGCAGCTGCGCGTCGGGAAGCCGCTCGCGGACGCGCGGCCAGAGGTCGCTCACGAGCCACCGCAGCGCCTCGGCGTTCGGCGGGTAGGCGTAGGAGCCGGCGAAGACGGCGACGGGCGGCCCTGAGGGCTCCGAGGTCGGGACGTCGGCGACCGTGACCCCGTTGGGGACGACGGTCGTCGGCGTGTCGGTGAGCCGGGCGATCGACTCCGCGTCGTGGCGGCTCATCGCGAAGAGGTGGTCCCAGCGCGCGAGGTGCTCGCGGTCGTGGGCGTCGAAGCGCCGCGCCTCGCGCTGCAGCAGACGGCGCACCGGCGCGCGCGTCTCCGCCTCGGCGCGGTGGTCGTAGTAGCGGCCGGAGACGTTCTGCAGCGTGAGCGTGCGCGGGATGCCCGCCGGGAGGTCGAGCCACCAGCGCGCCGCCCAGTCGTGGTCGACGTTGATGACGTCGGGGATCCCGCGCGCCGCGGCCGCCTCGCGCAGCACGGGCTCGAGCGTGCGCCAGAAGACCTCGACCTGCCAGGCGAGCAGCGGGAGTCGCGCCGCGTCGGGCAGGAGCGACGGGTGTCGCGCGATCGTCTCGGCGGTCTCGCGGATGCGGCTCGCCGGCCGGTCGACGGCGTGGAGCGCGATGCCCGCGCGGTCGAGGGACGCGCGGCCGTCCTGCTGGCTCGGGTGGACGGGTGAGACGACGGTCACCTCGTGGCCGCGCCGGGCGAGCGACTCGAGGAGCTTGAACTGGCGCGTCGAGCCGCCCGACCCGCCGGGGAAGAACGGCAGCTCCGGCGTGACCTGGAAGACCTTCATCGCAGGAGCATCATCCCGGCGGTCCAGTACGCGCGCTGGGCGGCCTCGGCGCCGGGGATCGCCGTCGCCGCGCCGAGGTGCGGGGAGTCGAGCGAGGTCGTGAGGGACTGCGCGAACGTCCGCGGCGAGATGGCCCGCGTGCGCTGGACGACGCGACGGCGCCGCAGGATCTGCGGCAGCTCGCGCAGCACCGCGCGCTGCGAGCGGAGCTTCGGGCCCAGCCATCCGCCGCGCCAGGCGACGAGGAGCAGCGCGATCTCGAAGGCGAGGAGGCCGGGCGCTGCGAGCGCGAGGACGCTCGCCGGATAGTCGGAGAGGATCGTCCACCAGCGGTTGCGCTCGAGGTGGAACCACTTGTAGTCGCCCTTGGTGAACGAGTAGCCGTGGGTGACGACCGCGCTCGGCACGACCCCGATCTCGTGGCCGGCGAGGCGCAGGCGCAGCGAGACGTCGAGGTCCTCGCCGTACATGAAGTAGCGGTCGTCGAACCCGCCGACGGACTCCCACAGGTCGCGGCGGACGACGAGCGCGGCGCCCGAGCCGAAGCCGACCGTGCGCTCGATCGGGTCGACGGCGCTCAGCGGGGCGTCGAGCCCGCCCGACCAGCCGAAGCCCAGCCAGTGGACGAGGTTGCCCGACGTGTTGACGTGCGCGTCGTCGTCGAGGGCGACGAGCGCCTGCCAGGCGCCCCAGCTCGGGTGGCGGTCCGCGGCGCTCCGCAGCGCGTCGAGGCAGCCGGGCTGCGGCACCGCGTCGGGGTTGAGGAGCAGGAGGAGGTCGGTGCGCGCCTGTCGCGCCGCGATGTTGCAGCCGGTCGCGAAGCCGACGTTGCTCCCCGCCTCGATGACCGTCGCCTCCGGCGCGGTCGCGCGCGCGGCGGCAGCGCTGTCGTCGCGCGAGCCGCTGTCGACGATGACGAGCGCGTCGCGCGGGCCGAGCTCGCGGGTGACGTGCGGGAGCGTCTCGCGCAGGTCGTCGGCGCAGTCGTGGATGACCATGCAGACGGTGATCGCGGGGCTGTCGGCCGGGGCGGGCAGGCCGCGGACGGTAGTCGATCGCCGCTAGCCTGGGACCGACCGATGGCGCTCTCCGGCAAGACGATCTCGCGCGTCGCCGCGTTCGCGGACCGCACCGGCGTCGGCGAGTACGCCCGCGCCGCGCATCGCGTCGTGAGCCCGCTCGCGCGCCGCAACGCCCGCGACGATCAGCACCTGCGGCTCCTCCTCGCGCACTCGCTCGCGGTCGACGCGAACTGCGTCGACGTCGGCGCGCACTCCGGTGACGTCCTCGAGGAGATCCTCCGCGTCGCGCCCGAGGGCCACCACGTCGCGATCGAGCCGCTCCCCGCCCAGGCCGAGGATCTCCGCCGCCGCTTCCCGCAGGTCGACGTCCATCACGCCGCGCTCGCCGCCGAGCCGGGGACCGCGACGTTCACGGTCGTCACGTCGAACCCGCAGCTCAGCGGCCTCAGCGACCGCGGGTTCGCGGGCGAGGACACCGAGACGATCGAGGTGCCCGTCGAGCGCCTCGACGACATCGTCGATCCGGCGCGGCCGGTGTCGCTGCTCAAGGTCGACGTCGAGGGCGCCGAGCTCGGCGTCTTCCAGGGCGGCCTCGAGATGCTGCGCCGCGACCGCCCGACCGTCGTCTTCGAGCACGGCGTCGGCGGCAGCGACCACTTCGGCGTCACCTCCGGCGACGTCCACGACCTCCTCGTCGGCGAGGTCGGCCTGCGGATCTTCGACATCGACGGCGGCGGCCCGTACTCGCGCGCCGAGTTCGCCGCGCTCTTCACCGAGCCGATCTGGTTCTTCGTCGCCCACCGCTAGGGGTAGGGAGACCGTATGGAAGGTCCGCGTCACATCGGCCTCAACTGCCTCTACCTCGTCCCGGGCGAGGTCGGCGGCAGCGAGATCTACGCCCGCGAGCTCGTCGCCGCCCTCGGTCACGCGCGGCCCGACTGGCAGTTCACGGTCTTCTGCGGCGTCGAGGCGGCGCCGTCGCTCGAGGGCGCCGGCTGGCCGCACAACGTCGACGTCGCGCCGCTCGCCTTCAAGGCGCGCATCAAGCCGCTGCGGATCGCCGCCGAGATGACCGCGCTGCCGCGCGCGGCGCGCAAGGCGGGCGTCGATCTCCTCCACTCGCTCGGCACGACCGCGCCGATCCACGCCGGCGTCCCGAGCGTCGTCACGATCCTCGACCTCATCTACGAGGCGTTCCCCGACACGTTCCCCAAGCCCGCGCTCATGGGCCTGCGGGCGGTCGTCGGCCCGGCCGCCCGCCGCGCCGACCGCGTCATCACGATCAGCGAGGCGGTGAAGCGCGACGTCGTCGACAAGCTCGGCGTCCCCGCCGAGCGCGTCGACGCCGTCCTCCTCGGCCGCGGCATGCGCGACGAGCCCGCGCCGACCGACGAGACGATCCTCCGCGAGCGCCTGCGCATCGGCGACGGCCGCGTCGTCCTCTGCGTCTCGGCCGCCCTCGTCCACAAGAACCTGCCGCGCCTCCTCGAGGCGTTCGCCTCCCTCTCCCGCGCGCCGGGCTTCGAGGACACGAAGCTCGTCCTCGTCGGCCACGCCGGCCTCGAGCAGGACCGCCTGCGCCACCGCGTGAGCGACCTCGACCTCCGCGAGCGCGTCGTCATGACCGGCTGGATCGAGGCCGCCGAGCTCGAGGGCCTCTACCGCATGGCCGCCTGCTGCGCCTACCCGTCGCTCTACGAGGGCTTCGGCATGCCGGTCCTCGAGGCGATGGTCCGCGGCGTCCCGCTCGCCTGCTCGAACGCGACCTCGCTCCCCGAGGTCGCCGGCGACGCCGCCGTCCTCTTCGACCCCTACGACACCGAGGCGATCCGCGCCGCGATCGAGCGCATCCTCGCCGACGACCACCTCGCCGCGAAGCTCCGCGAGGACGGCCGCGCCCGCGCCGCCGAGTTCACCTGGGAGCGCTGCGCCGAGGGCGTCGTCGAGGTGTACGAGCGGGTGCTGGGCGGCTGAGCGACGGCTGCCTATCGGCGGCGCGTCACCCGCTGGCTCCGCGTCACCGCGCGGAAGTCGCCGTGCGACGTGACCCGCGCGCGCACGGTCGCCCGCGACGCGCGGCGCAGGATCGGCCCGAGCCGCAGGCGCGCCGACCAGGCGCCGGTCCTGCGGTCGAACCGCACCGACATCGGCCGCGTGAACGTCCGGCCCGACCGACCGCGTGCCGCCGGCACGACGAGCCGCGTGCTGATCCGCAGCCGCGACCGGTCGATGCGCGCGTCGACGCGGCCCCGGGCGACGATCGTCCGTGTGCCGCGACGGGCCCGCACGATGCGCAGCCGCGGCGACCGGGAACGGGTGGTCGCCGACGCGTCCGCGGTGTCGCCGGTCGAGCCGCTCGGTGGCGCAGGCGGGGTCGCGGGCGCGGGCCCCGCGGGCGGGGCGGCGCCCGCCGGGGGAGCGGTCGGCGTCGGCTCCGGGTGGTGGAGGACGACGCTCGCCGGCGGGCCGGTCGTCCCCGTCGCGTCGACGGCACGCACGGTCGCCGTCCAGCGCCCGGGCGTCGGCGTCCACACCGGCGTGAGCCGCTGGTCGCCGAGGTCCTTCGTCTCGCAGCGGCCGGCGGGGTCGCACACGTCGAGGAGGTAGTGCTCGGGCGACGTCGCCTGGGCGTCCGCCCTCCACCCGACCTGCCACGACGTCGGCCCGCCGCTCGCGCCCAGCCCGTCGACCGCGGGCGGTGCGACGGTGTCGGCGAGGAGTCGCAGCTCCGCGACGCGTGTCGCATCGACGTTGCCGGCCGCGTCGCGCAGCCACACCCGCAGCCGGTGGGCTCCGTCGTCGGGGAGCTCGACCGCGAGCTCCTCTCCGGGTGCGGTGGTCCGCGTCGGCGTGCAGGTGCCCGTCACCTCCGCGCAGGTCGTCGAGAGGACGGCGGCGATCGGCGCCGCCTCGTCAGCGGCGGGCGTCACCGCGACGGAGAAGTCTCGCGCCGCCTGCCACGTCCCGGGACTCGGCGCTGCGACGAGCGACGGGGCCGGCGGCGGGGTGTTGTCGACGCGCAGCGTGCGGGTGATCGTCGCGCTCTCGCCGCCGGCGTCGCGCGCACGGACCTCGACGTTCCGCTCTCCGTCGGGCAGCAGCGACGTCGCGAGGGTGAGCGTGGGCGAGGCGGAGAGCGGGCAGGGGACCGGGCGCGTCGCGTCGCACGCGAACGTCGCGCTCGCCCGTGTCGCCGAGCCCTCGCGGAGCTCGACGGCCAGGAGGCCGCCGCCGGCGTCGGAGGCCGTCACCGGCACAGTCACCTCGCCGCGCACCCAGCCGTCCGGCGTCTCGGCGCCGACGCGCGGCGGCGTCGGATCGGCGAGGGTCACCGTCGCGCTGTAGAGCGAGGCCCAGCCCTCGTGGAGGAACGCGCCCCCTCCGCACTCCTCTCCCGGGTAGAGCGCGGTGCAGGCGAGCTCGAAGCGCACCGAGGCGGCGGACAGCCCGCCGATGTCCTTGAGGAAGCCGGGGTAGGGATTGCCGAACGAGCAGAAGGAGCGGTTGAGAGGGCAGCGCTCGCCGGGGACGGGCGTGCCGGCGACGACGAGGCGCGGGTCCCAGTTGCCGCCGCGCCGTCCCCCGTAGCGGCGGTAGCGCAGCCGCGTGATCGTCGTGCCCGCCGGGGCCGTGAACTGCCAGCCGCCGCGGGTGCCGTCGGGTGCGCTCGTCGAGAGGCCGAGGACGTCGGCGGCCCAGAGGCCGTCCTCGATCGCCGCCGTCGACTCGCTCGGCGAGCCGGCCTGGGCGGGGCACTCGTCGCCGACCGCGATGTAGAGGTACTGGGTCGAGAAGTACGACCACGCGTTGTTCGCCTCGCCGGGGGCGCCCGTGCAGGCGACGACGTCGTAGCTGCCGGCCGCCGCGTCCTGCGCGAGGGCGAGCGCGAGCGCGACGGCGAGGAGGGCGATGCGCCTCATCGCGACCTCACCCTCAGCGTCGCGCGGGGGCCGGTCGCCGGAGCGACGTAGCGCAGGCGGACGCGGGCGGGGCGGCGGCCCCGGACGCTGAAGCGCCGGGCGCGGTGGCGGGTCCTGCGGTAGGTGGTCATCGTGCTCGTGCGGGTCCGCCGGCGGCGCTGGTGCTCGACCTCGACGACGCCTCCGGCCGGGCGGTTGAGAAGTGTGACGCGCAGCCGGCCGCCGCGGAAGCGCACCCGTGCCCGCGGGCGAGCGACGCGTCGCCGCGGATCGGCGTGGGCGCCGGCCGGCGAGGGGCCGGCGGCGGCCGGCACGAGCGCCGGTGGCGCGGCGGCGGGCGCGGCCGGGGGCGGGAGGCGGATCGCCGCGGAGGCGAGCAGCGTGGCGACGTCGAGGACGCCGTCGGGGCGCCGGGCGCCGAGGAGGAGGCGCTCGAGGTCGTCGCGGCCGAGCTCGGGGCGGTAGGCGGCGACCGCGGCGGCGAGCGCGCTCACCTGCGCGGTCGCCGCGCTCGTCCCCGCGAGGGCGTCGGCCGTCGGGGCGAGGCCGTGCGGGGTCGCCGCGTCGAGTCCGCAGCCGGGGGCGGCGATCGCTCCGGGATGGGAGAACGCGCACGGCCCGCCTGCCGAGTCCGCCGCTGCGACCGGGAGGACGCCGGTGCGGTTGGCATAGCCGCCGATCGCCGCAGGGAGGTTGCCGGCCGCCGCGACGACGAGGATGCCCCGGTCGCGGAGGGAAACGATGGAGTTCTCGATCTCGATGATCGCCGGATCGCCCTCCTCGATCGCCTGCCCGCCGATCGAGAGCGAGACGACGCGGATGTCGTCGAGCGTCGCGCGTTCGCGGCACGCCCTCAGCCCACGATCGACGTCCCCGCCCCGGAAGACGTCCGGCGAGGCGTCACGCGTCGCGCGGATGCTCGTGATCCGGACCGCGCCGTTCCCGGCGGCACCGATTGTGCCGACCCCGTTTCCGCCGAGCGCGGTCGCGAGCATCGCCATCGACGTGCCGTGCCCAGCGTGCGAGACGTCGTCGGGGGTCTCCCCGTCGATGCCCTCGCGATGGCCGACGAAGGGGGCGATGTCGGCGTTCGGCGTGACCCCGGTGTCGACGAGGCAGAGGCCGGCCGGTCGCGCGGGAGGCGGCGCGAACGGCAGCCAGTCGTTCGCCATCGCGACGTGCTGACGGGTCGGCCACGGCGACTCCGCGGCGCGCGCCTCCGTGGCGAGCAGGCCGCAGGCCGCCGCGACGACCACGAGGGTCGCCACGACGGCGTGGGGGCGGCGGGCTCGCTGCATCTACCCGACGCGCACCGTGCTGCGGCGCGTGCTGCTCGTGCCCACCGCGAACGGATAGGAGTCCGTGGGGAGCGTCCGGGCTCGGAACCGGTACCGGCCGACTGAGCGCGCCCCGAAGCGGTACCGCACCCGGAAGCGGCCCTTGCGATCGACGCGCAGCGTCGTGATCGAGCGCCACGCACCGCGGTAGTGGACCTGGAACTCGACGAGCTTCTCCCGCGTGTTGGTGCGGCCGCCGTGCAGCCGGCCGCGGAAGAGGACCGAGCCGCCGCGCCGCAGCTTGCGCCGCGTCGCGCGGAAGGAGACGAGGGCCTTCACCTTCTGCGTCGCCGTCACCGTCGCCGAGTTGACGCCGTCCGTCGCCCGGATGACGACCGTGCGGCTCGGACCGCGCGGGACCCTCACCCGCCAGCTGCCGTCGATGGCGCTCACGGTCCGGCTGAGCTCGCGCGTGCGCTTCCCGACCGTCTCGGTCGCGACGACCGGGATCCCCGCGAGCGGCGCGCCCGTCGCGCTCGTGAGCCGGCCCTTCAGCGTGAAGCTCGACTTCCGCCAGCTCGAGCGGCGGCGCACCTGCTCCGAGGAGTCGCGACCGAGGCGCAGCACCGGGACCACGGTCGCGGGCGCCGCGGCCGGGGCGCTCGCCGCGACCGGCGGGGAGGCCGGCGCGGACTGCGGCACAGGACGCGGGAACGTCGCATCGAACGGGGCCTCGTCACGCGTGTCCGGCGTGCCGTCGTTGTCGTCGTCGGCGTCGGCGCAGTTCGGGATGCCGTCGCCGTCGTGGTCCTGCGCCGGGCCGGTGCCCCTGCCGGTCGGGATCTCGGGGCACGCGGGTTCCGGAGCGGGAGCCGGCGCGCCGGCCGGCGCCGGCTCGACGATCGCCCCGTCGGCGAACGGCCCCGACGTGGTCGCGCTGATGCGCGTCGTCGTGCCGCCCTCGTCGGTCGCCGTCACCTCGCAGAGGACCTTCTTCCCGACGTCGCCGTCGACCGGCGTGTAGGACGAGTCGGTCGCCCCGTCGATCGGCACGGCACCAGAGCCGTCCGGATTGCTCCGATACCACCGGTGCGCCACCTGCGGCGTCTGGCCGGTGAGCCCGGAGATCGCACAGGCGAGGCGCTCACCCACGCGCGCCGCACGGCCGAGCACCTCCGGGCCGGAGAACGTCGGCGGGAGGTTGTCCACGAGGATCGGCCAGGTCGCCGTCTGCGCCGCGTTGACGTCGGTCGCGTCGGTCACCCGCACCGCGACCGTGTGGTGGCCGTCGGGGAGCGTCGCCGTGTCGAACGCGATCGTCTCGCTCACGTTCGGCTTGCAGGGCGCCTTCACCGTGAAGGGCAGGGTGCACGCGCCGCCGTTCTTGTCGATCTCCACCGCCGGACGCGCGGCCCCGTCGATGATGAGGGCGCGCCGGAACACGCCGCCGCCGGCGTCGCTCGCCCCGATGACGAGCTCGCGGTGCCGCGCCGTCGTCGTCTCCGACGTGAGCGAGCCGCTGCGCTCGGTGATGACCGGGTCGTGGACGTCCTCGAGGCTCACCCGGATGCCGCGCAGCGCCGCGTTCACGGAACCCGCCGGACAGCCGTTCGCGCCGGTGCAGACGACGCGGAACGCGACGCTCTGCGCCCGGCCGGCGTCGTAGGCGGCGGGCCCGTCGGCGACCGCGCAGCCGCCGAGCTGGACGCACTGCTCGACGACGCGGCCGTCCGCGAGCAGCTGCGCATAGGAGTCGCCGTAGCCGGCCGCGTGCGACGGCCCGGCCTGGAGGAGGCGACGGCTCGCGGCGAGCCCGTCGATCGACGTGTGGGGCGGGGCCGAGAACGTCCACGATGCCGCGTCGCCGGCGACGTGCGCGTGGTTCTCGTCGAGGCTTGCGACGAGCATCCCGCCCGACGCGCAGCCGTCCGCCACCGAGACGTAGGTGCCCGCGTACGACGGCGTCCAGCCGGCGACACCGGGCTGCATCCCGTTGCACTGCTCGACCGCGTAGAGCGCGCCGTGCGACGGGGCGGCACCCACGCCCAGGACCCCTGTCGCGACCGCGGCCGCCACCGCGGCGACACGTCCTCCTCGCCCCACCCGAATCCTCCAGCCTTCCGTGTGCATCGTCGTCTCCTGTCCGTGCGCCGGTCCGTTCGGCGCGTCCTGCCCCTTGTTGAGTGCGACCAGTCGCCGGCTGCGGAAAACGTGGTGGCTCACGGGAGGAACTCCTCGCCCCCGCCCCTGCCGCCGGTCGGCGGCGCATCCGCCGGCCCGAGGTCGGCCGGCGCGGGAGGCGCGCTCGCGACGGGGGCGGTCGGCGCCGCTGCCTGCGGCGCGGACGTGCTCGCCCGAGGCGCCGGGGCGCGGCTCGGGGCAGGAGGCGGGACCACCTCGCCGAGTGCGGCGACCTCGCGTCGCGGCGCGGGCTTCGACGTCGCACGCGGCGGCGCCGGCGGACGTCGCTTCGCCGTCGTGCGCGGCCGCTGGGGCGGCGTCGTCGGCGAGGTCTCGCGAGGAGGCGTCGAGGGCGGCCTCGCGGCCGGAGCCGCCGCCCGCTCGGCCATCCTCGGGCTTCGAGCGGGGCGCTCCTCCGGCGCGAGCGCCGCCGTCCCCGCCCCCGCGACCGCGACCGTGCCGAGGACCGCGACGCCGACCTTCGTCGTCACCGCCGCGCTGCCTCCGCCGAGCGCGGCGAGGGTCCCGGTGACGACCTCGACGCGACCGCCGCCTCCGAGCCCGGGCAGGAGATCGAGCATGCGGTCGAGGACGCCCGCCGACTCTCCCGCGCTCACCGCGACGACAGGCACGGGAAGGACCGCCCCCGCGAGGCGGCCCGACCCGCGGACGAGGCGCGCGTGGCCCCGGCGGCAGGCGGGACAGGCGTCGAGATGGGCCCGCGCCCGACGCAGGGTGCCCTCGTCGTCCGCGCCGGCGACGGCCCGGGCGATGTCCGCCCTCCGGCGGCCGCACCACACGCCATCGGCGTGGAGGGACGCGAAGAGCTCGAGCTTGCGGTCGGCGGCGTCGAGCGCCTGCTCGACCGCGTGGCGGCTCACGCCGAGCCGCGTCGCAGTCTCGCTCACCGAGAGGTCCTCGCCGGTGACGAGCCGCCATGCCGCCGCCTCGCGCGGCGCGAGAGCGGCGAGGAAGTCCTCGACGATCGCGAGCATCTGCGCGCCCGCGACGCGGTCTTCGACGCCGGGCGCGTCGTCGTCGACGAGCAGGTCGAGCAGCCCGGGGTCGGGCTCGGGCCCGCGTCGCCGGCGGCGCCGGAAGCGGTCGAGCGCGCGCATCTCCATGCCCCGCCAGATCGACGCGTCGACGTGGTCGGGGGACTCGTAGCGCTCGTGGCGTCGCACGACGATCTCCGACGTCTCGTCGAAGAGGTCATCGACCTCGTGTGGAGGGAGCCCTGCGAAGCGCGGGTGGGCCCGCGCCGTCGCGATCATCCGCTCGCGTGCGGCGACGACCATCGTCGCGATCTCGTCGGCGCTGAACGCCGAGCCCGTGCTCCCGTGCGCGGGCGTCACTGCCATCGATGCGTCCCTGCTCCTTCGCCCGCCTCCCCCGAGGCGGGTCCGCTGACCGAGCGGGCGATGGTAGGGAGCGCGGGAAAGCGGTGCAAGGGATCCTGCAGGCGTCTCGTCACGTCCTCCATGAGGCTGGACGCATCCGGGTTCTCCCCCCGCGTGTCCGTCGGGACCGCTCTCCCGCGGCGTCGCGGCGTCGCGTCGCGAGGCGCTCAGCGATCACCGGACCGCTGGACGACGACCTCGGCGCGACGGATGTGCCGAGGCGCCCGTCCAGCGGCAGGTTCAGCCCGCCGCGACGCCCCGCAGTGCCGCCCGCAGCCCCTGCTCGACCTGCGCGCTCGCGCCGTCCCACGTCCGCCCGGCGACGAGCTCGACGCCCGCTCGCGAGCGGTCGGCGCGCTCGACGATGTCGTCGAGGAGGCGCTCGACGGCGTCGGCGATCGAGAGCGGGTCGACGCCGGCGAGGACGATCGGGCCGTCGTCGCCGAACGTCGTGCGCATCGAGTCGGTCGCGAGGTCGACGACGGAGAGGCCGCAGGCGAGCATCTCGGTCGGGACGAGCGACGGGTTCGTGAGCGAGAGGACGAGGCCGACGGTCGCGCTCGCGTAGGCGTGGGCGAGCTTGTCGGGCGCCATGACGCCGAGGTGGCGGTGGGGGAACGGCGTCTGCAGCTCGCGGCCGTCGCCGAAGAGCGCGATCTCGACCTGCGGCCGGCGGCGGTGCAGCTCCTCGAGCGCGAGGACGCCGAGGGGGACCGCGCGGCGCGGCGTGCTCGCGCGGGCATAGAAGAGGACGAGGTCGTCGCGGCGGTGGGTCGGCAGCGGGTGGTAGCTGGCGTGGTCGACGCCGAGGTCGAACGACGAGACGCTCGCGCCGTGCTCGCGGGCGACGAGGTCGGCGAGCCACGGCGAGGCGCAGATCGCGTGGAGGCCCTGGCGGTAGGTCCACTGCGCCCACTCGCGCTCGATCGAGGTCGCGTAGAACTCGGGCTCGTGGTCCTGGACGAGGTAGGCGCGGGCCTTCGCGCCCTCGAGCCGCAGGACCGCGGGCACGGTCTGCCAGCCGGTCGCGACGACGACGTCCGCGCCGGGGAACGCGTCGCGGCGCAGGCGGCGCATCGGCGCCTCCATCGGCCCGAAGAACTCGCGGAACTGCGACTGCAGGTCGGCGTCGGTCGCGCCGTCGTGCAGGCCCTCCTCGTCGATGAGCCAGAGGCCGATCGCGTGTCCCCGCGCCTCGAGGCCGCGGACGAGGTCGGTGATCGTCTTGTGGCCGCCCGAGCCGCGGCGGAACTGGGGGACGACGACCGCGACGTCGAGCCGGTCGGCCTCGGCGCGGTCGGCGGCGCTGGGCGCGAGGTCCGCCGCGCCGCTGCGCAGCGCCGCGAGCATCGCGGGCGGCATCCGCAGCGGCCGCGGTCCGCGGTCGCCGCCCCGCATCCGGCGGGGGATCGGGCTCATCGGTCGGCGACGGCGAGCAGCTGGCGGTAGCGCATGACCGTCCCGAAGACGCGCGAGATCGCGTCGAAGACGGGCCGCGGGAGGCGCGGGAAGAGCTTGTCGTTGTGGTAGGGCTGCAGGTAGGTGAAGGCGCGCACCTCGCGGGGGCGGAAGCCCGCCTCCTGCAGGAGGTTCGAGAAGAGCTGCGGCGTCCACGTGAAGAGGTGGTGGTCCGGGTTCTGCGGGTCGACCTTGCGCTGCGTGCGCCAGTCGTCGATCGGCAGGCCCATGACGAGCGTCCCGCCCGGCTTGAGGATGCGGTGCAGCTCCTTCAGCTCGGCGAACGGGTCGAGCGAGTGCTCGAGCGCGTGGTTCGACACGACGACGTCCGCGTGGGCGTCGGCGATCTCGGCCGGCGAGGGGACGGTCGTGATCCCGATCTCCTGCGCGACGCGCCGCGCGGCCGGGTTGGGCTCGATGCCGAGCTTGTCGCCCGCCTCGAGGACCTTCAGCAGCCAGCCGGTGCCGCAGCCGAAGTCGACGACCGCGTCGGTCGGGCGGATGTGCGGCTGGAAGCGCGGGGCGGCGATCCGGGCGGCCGTCTCGGCGCCGGAGAGCTGGTAGGCGAAGTACTCCTCGCCGGCCTCGGACGTGTACTGGTCGGAGACCGTCGAGCCGGGGTCGGGCATGCGGGGGAGGATAGGCGGGGCGGGTGAGGACCATTGTGCTACGGTGACGCACATGCGAACGGTCGGCGTGCGTGAGCTGCGTCAGAACCTCTCCCGCTATCTCGTCGAGGTGAAGCAGGGCGAGACGTTCGCCGTCACGGAGCGCGGCCGCGAGGTCGCCAGGCTCTCGCCGTCGGGGCCGACGGACTCTCCGCTCGGGCGGCTCGCCGCCGGGCGCGGCGCGACGCTGCCGTCTGCGGACCTGCTCGAGGTGACCGAGAACGCGCGTCCCGCCGGTGGGCCGGCGTCCGGGGAGATCCTCGACGAGATCCGCGACGATCGCCCGTGAGCGGCCTCGCGTACCTCGACACGTCGGCGTTCATCAAGCTTCCGCTCGCCGAACCGCCCCACGCCGAGCTGCGTGAGGCGCTCCGGGAGTATGCCGGATATGTCGCGAGCGAACTGCTCGTCACCGAGGCGACCCGTGTCGGGCTCCGTCACGAGGCGCCCGTGCGCGCGGCGATCGAGGACGCGCTGCGCGGCATCGCGACGCTGCCCATCGACAGCGCGGTCCTCCGCCAGGCCGGCGCCCTTCCGCCGACGGGGATGCGCACGCTCGACGCGATCCATCTCGCGACGGCGCTCTCGGTCCGTGACGACATCGACGCCGTCGTCACCTACGACGTCCGGCTCGCGGAGGCGGCGCGGGCGCAGGGTCTGACGGTGGAGTCGCCGGGCGCCTCAGACTCCGGGTGAACGGACCTCGAGCCCTGCGCGATGTCCGGCGGCGGCCTGGTCGCGATCGTAGGTGTACAGGGCGACATCCGACACCGGCAGGGTCGCCGCGGTCGCGATGTGGATCGCGTCGAGAGCCCGCTGCGGCGGCGTCCACTCGGAGGTCGCGCGGGTGCGGACCTCGGGCGAGAACGTGATGACGTCGATGCGCGCGAGGAGCTGGGCGGCTCTCGCGACGCCGTCGCGCAGCGGTGCCCGTCGCGCGACGCACATCAGCTCGACTTCGAGGATCTCGCTCGATCGGATCTCTCGCAGCTCGGCGAGGAGGCGCGCGGACTGCGGCTCGGCGGTGACGAGCTTCACCGCGGCGGAAGCATCGAGGTAGGCGAGCGGCGCGCTCACCGCTCGCCGCGGACCCATTCGAGGGCCCGCGTGCCCTCGTCGTTCACCGGGCCGTCGAGCAGGGCGTCGGCCCAGGGAAGGTCGCGTGCGGCGGTGTGCGCGGGACGGACGCCTGGTCGCGCGAGGAGGTCGCGGCGGGCGCGCTCCTCGGTGGCGAGGTGCCGAGCGCCCTCGAGAGCGAGCGCGCGCAGTCGCCCGGCGTCGCTCGTCTGCGGAAGCGCGTCGCGGGCGCGATCCAGGGCGGCGGCGAGTTCCGCGTCGCAGGTGACGTTGATGCGTCGGTGACGCGTTGGCACACCGGAAGTGTAACCCCGCGCCGGGGTCAGCCCGTCGCCTGTGCCGCCGCCAGCCGCAGCCGCATCGCCTCGCGCAGGCCCGCCTCGACCTGGCTCGCCGCGAGGTCCCACGTGCGGCCGCGGACGAACTCGAGGCCGGCCGCCGACCGGCGCTCCCACTCCTCACGATCGGTGAGGAGACGCTCGATCGCGTCGGCGAGCGCGATCGGGTCGAACGCGCTGAGCGCGACCGGGCCGTCGTCGCCGAAGACGCCCTCGGCGCTGATGCCCGCGAGGTCGACGCAGGGCAGCCCGCAGGCGAGCATCTCCTGCGGGATGAGCGAGTAGTTCGTGAGCGAGAGGACGAGGCCGACCGTGGCCTGCGCGTAGACCGCGGCGAGCTCGTGCGGGTCGCGGACGCCGAGGTGCTCGTAGTCGACGGGGACGTCGATCTCCTTCGTCCCGCCGAAGCTGATGACCCGCAGGTCGTGCCCGCGGTCGCGCAGCTCCTGGAGCGCGAGGAGGGCGAGCGGGACGGCGCGCCGCGGCGTCTCGCTGCGGCCGTAGAGGACGATCGTGCGCGGCTCGCGCTCGACGTCGAGCGGGCGGTAGACGTCGTGGTCGACGCCGAACTCGAAGAGCGACGTCGTGCCGCCGTAGCGGTCGCGGACGATGTCCTGCAGCCACGGCGAGCCGCAGATCGCGTGCATCCCGAGGCCGTAGGTCGTCTCGGCCCACCGCGCCTCGACCGACGTCGCGTAGAACTCGGACTCGTGGTCGTGGACGAGGTAGGCCCGCGCGCGACAGTCCGGCAGGAGCATCACCGGGTACGCGGTCTGCCAGCCCGTCGCGACCGCGACGTCGGCGCCGTGCCAGTCGCCGAAGCCGCGGTGGACGGGCCCCTCGATCGGCGCGAACCACTCGCGGATGTCGCGGCGCACGCGCGCCCCTCGCTCGTGGGCGCGGTGGCCGTGCTCGTCGTGGATCCAGTAGGAGACCGAGTGCCCGAGCCGCTCGAGTCGGCTCATGACCTGGAAGATCGAGTTGTGCCCGCCGGACCCGCGGTCGAACGGCGGGATGACGCACGCGATGTGGAGCGGCCGGTCGGCGTCCTGGCCGGAGAGCGGGGGCACGAGCGGTGCCGCGCCCTCCTTCGCGAAGCGACGCACGGAGTCGTAGACGAGCGGGCCGGTCGCGGCGGGGATCGGCTTGCCGGTCGGCACCGACGGGACCGCGGGCGTCGTCGAGTCGGCCGTCGCGCGCTCGGCGGCGACCGGCCCGGGGTCCGCGGCGCCGACCGTCCCCTCGAGCGAGATCGCCCGCTGGACCGGTGCGGGGAGCGAGTGCGCGCGCGAGCCGAGCGCCCCGAACAGCTTGCGCGACGAGTGGTGGACGGCGGACCGGGCCGTCCAGCGGGCGAGGTCGCCGCGGCCGTAGTCGTGCGCGCGCATCCACGCGCGGTCGCCGGCGACGAGGTCGCGGACCGTGCGGACGGTCGACCGGCCGCCGACGTGCTCGACGTGGCCGATCGTCTCGCGCAGCCCGCGGTACTCGTCGAAGTAGCGGCGCGCGAAGGCGACCGGCGGGTAGTCGTGGGCGTGGAGGACCGCCATCCGCGGGTGGTAGGCCTTCGCCCATCCCGCCTCGAGCATCGCCCGTGCGAACCCCTGGTCCTCCGAGTAGGGGACGTCGGGGAAGCGCACCTGCTCCCAGCAGTCGCGCCGGTAGGCGGCGTTGACGTTCGAGAGGAAGGGCTCGCCGCCCTTGCGCTGGACGGCGGGGCCGCCGTCGGGGCCGGGCGGGTCGGCGTGCCCGGCGAAGAACGCGTCGAGCTCGCGGGCGATTATCGGCGACGTGTCGGGGCGCGCCCGGTGCGGGCCGTAGACGGCGCCGACGTCGTCGCCGAGGTCGAAGGCCTCGAGCATCGCGGCGAGCCAGCTGGGCTCGGGCGTCGCGTCCTGGGTGAGGTAGGCGACGACGTCGCCGCCGGTCTCCTCGGCGCCGAGGTTGCGCGTCCGCCCGTGGCCGAAGGTCGCCGGGTCGATCTCGAGGACGCGGACGCCGTCGGCCGCGCGCGAGCGGGCGATCGCCACGCTGTCGTCGGCCGAGCCGGAGTCGATGACGAGGACGTCGAGCGCGATCCCGTCGCAGGCCGGGTCGTCGCGCTGCGCCAAGACGGCGTCGAGCAGCTCGGGCAGGTAGCGGGCGCCGTCCTTCACGGGGACGACGACGGAGACGCTGCGGGGCATCAGCGCGTCCCGCGCAGCTTGCGCACCGCGATGCGGACGGCGCGGACGGCGTTGCGCAGGGACCGCACGGCCTCGAGGGCGGGGACGGCGCCGGGCTTCGCCATCAGCCGGTCGAGGTCGAGCTGCCAGCGCTCGAGCCAGTAGAGCTTCTCCTGCGAGCGGGCGACGAGCGCGTTCGTCGCCGCGTCGCGGCGGGTGAGCTCGTCCTCGAGCTCGGCGACGCGGGCGCGCAGCGCGGCGATCTCCTCGTCGCGGGTGTCGGTCTGCTCGGCGGCCACGAGGGCGAGGGTATCCGTCAGCAGTCGGCGAGTGCGTCGAGCGCGCGGCAGATGCGGCGGTGGTCGGCGAGTCGACCGAGGCGCGACGTGAGGAAGCTCCGGCGGATCGGCTGGATGTTGTCGACAGTCGCGACACAGGCGACGGGGAGGCCCTCCGTCTCGCCGAGCGGGACCTCGGTCGGAATGTCGCGGACGGTGCGCGTCACCGGTGCGACGACGATCCACGTGAGCACGGGGATCGCGTCGCTCCGCGTGACGACGAGCACGGGCCGGCGCTTGTCCTCCGCCTCCGCCCACCAGACGTCGCCTTGCAGGGGCGTCACCACGGCTCGTCGGCGATCATCGCGCGGGTCGCCTCGTCCGCCCACCCGATCTCGTTCGGGGACTGGGGCAGGCGGCGGTATCCGTCCACGATCGCGGCGCCCGTGCGCGCGCGTCGCTCTGCGTCGATGAGCAGCTCGAGGCCGCGCCGGACTCCGTCTGAGCGACTGTCGAGGCGACCCTCGGCGACGAGCTCGTCGACCCGACGGGCGAGCTCGTCCGGGAGGCGGACCACGACCTGTGCCATGCATCGAGCATAGCGCGACGCATTGCAGGTCTCCACCGGTCTCGGACCTGCTCTCTGGCACCCTTCTCGGCGCCATGCGCTTCTCCGTCATCCCGACCCGCCTCGTCGGCCCGCTCCTCATCGAGCCGAAGGTCTTCCCCGACGAGCGCGGGTTCTTCTGCGAGACCTACCGCGAGAACGAGCTCGCCGAGCTCGGCGTCGCCGACCGCTTCGTGCAGGACAACCACTCCCGGTCGGCCTACGGGGTCGTCCGCGGCATGCACTTCCAGATCGGCGCCGGCGCCGCCAAGCTCGTCCGCTGCGGCCGGGGGACGATCGTCGACGTCGTCGTCGACCTGCGCCGCTCTTCGCCCACCTATGGCGAGTGGGAGGCGCACGAGCTCTCGGACGAGACGATGCGCACGCTCTACGTCCCCGTCGGCTTCGGCCACGGCTTCTGCGTGACGAGCGAGATCGCCGACGTCCTCTACAAGCAGTCGAACTACTACTCCGGCGACGTCGAGCGCGGGATCTCCTTCCTCGACCCCGCGATCGGCATCGAGTGGCCGATCCCGGAGAGCGACCGCATCTTCAGCGACCGCGACGCGAACGCCGCGACGCTCGCCGAGTTCGCCGCGAGCGGCGAGCTGCCGGACTGGTAGCCGGGCGCCTAGAGGTTCTCGGCGATCCGCGGACTCGCGCGGCGGAAGACGACGACGCCGGCGACGAAGGCGACCGCGACGATCCCGCCCGGGATGAGGAGCATCTCCGGCCCGCCGAGGATCGTCGACGCGGTGGGCGCCGTCGGGTCGACGATCGCGTGCCGGATCTGCGCGAAGCACGCCGACAGCGGGTTGTAGAGGAACTCCGACCGCCACTCCTCGGGGACGAGCGTCGCGACGTAGAGCGTCGAGGAGGCGTAGAAGAGGATCTGGGTGACGACTTCCCAGATCGGCTGCACGTCGCGGTAGCGGACGTAGAGGGTCGAGAGGAGCATCCCGAGCCCCGTCGCGAAGATCGTGATGATGAGGATGACGAGCGGCAGCTGGAGCCAGCTCACGTCCGGGTAGATGCCGTTCCCGAACGCGAAGATGAGGACGGCGATGAGCGTCGTGCCGAGGTTGAGGAGCCCGGTGAGCGCGACGCTCAGCGGGATGACGATCGGCTCGAAGTGCATCTTCCGCAGCAGGTTCTCGCGGAAGACGAGCGCCTGGACCGACGATGTCGTCACCTCGGCGAAGAACTGGAAGAGGACGATCGCGAAGAGGATGTAGACCCCGTAGTTCTTCACGTTCTCGTCGAGCCCGATGATCTGGGTGAAGACGACGTAGATGACGCCGAAGAAGGCGAACGGGCGGATGAGGGTCCACAGGACGCCGAGCATCGACCCGTAGAACCGCAGGCGCCAGTCGGTGATCGCGAGCGTCCACGTGAGGTTCGCGATGCGGCGCAGCTCGGCGCCGCGGCCCTGCGGGAGATCGAAGTCCTCGTGGTCGTCGAGGAGGCGCTCGTCGCGCTCGGCGAGGGTCATCAGCGCTCGACCGCCACGGTGTTCGGGATGTCGACGACCGCGCCGGTCGCCCGCGTCGCGTGGACGTAGAGCGACGTGAGGTCCTCGCGGAGGTCCATCGCGTTCGCGCCGGAGCCGGGCCGCGCGACGGACGGCGTGAGCTTGTAGTGCGACGGGGCGAGCCAATTCGCGAGCGAGAAGCGCACCGTCACCTCCTCGCCGGAGGCGAAGGAGCCGGTCGAGCCGACGCCCGCCCACTCCGTCGTCGAGGCGAACGCGGTGTGTCCCGCCTCGTTGCGGAGCGTCACGCCGACGATCGGATCGGCGATGTCGGCGTAGAACTTCACGCGGACGCAGATGTCCATCGGGTTCGTCTGCGCGAGCTGCGTGACGGGCTCGCCGGCCGACTCGAACCACGCGTCGAGGATCTCGCACTCCGCCTGGTCGCCGTAGCGACCCGACTCGGTCACCTCGTGCGTGAGCCGGCCGAAGTTGAGCTCGTTGTACTCACGGGCGATCTCGCGCGGCTCGCCGATGTGGAGGATCTCGCCGCGCTCGAGGAGCATCGCCCGATCGCAGAAGCGCTCGGTCGCCGCCATGTCGTGCGTGACGAAGACGATCGTCTTGCCCTCCTTGCGCAGGCGCGTGAACTCCTCGAAGCACTTCTGCTGGAAGGCGGCGTCGCCGACGGCGAGCACCTCGTCGACGAGGAGGATCGGCGCGTCCACCTGGATCGCGGTCGCGAACCCGAGCCGCACCGACATGCCCGACGAGTAGTTCTTGAGCTTGAGGTCGACGAACTCCTCGAGCTCGGCGAACTCGATGACCTGGTCGAACGCGCGCTTCGCCTCGCGCCGGCTGAGGCCCATCATCACCGCGTTGATGACGACGTTGTCGCGGGCCGTGAGGTCCGGGTTGAAGCCGACCCCCAGCTCGATGAACGGCGAGAGGCGACCGTGGACGTCGATGTGACCGCTGTCGGGCTTGTAGATCCCGGCGAGGCACTTGAGCAGCGTGCTCTTCCCGGACCCGTTGCGGCCGACGATCCCGAAGAACTCGCCGCGGCGGACCGTGAGGCTCACGTCTTGGAGCGCGTGGAACTCGTCGTAGGTCGTCGAGCGCCACGGGTGGAGCACCCGCTCCTTGAGCGTGTGGTACTGCTGGTGGGGGAGCCGGAACGTCTTGCGCACGTGGTCGACCTCGACCGCGGGGGGCGCCGCGTCGAGTGCCGCCCGTCGAGCGCGTTCCGGATGCTCAGCGAGCCGCGTCACGCCGAGACACGGTAGCCGTTGCCTGCCGATATCGTGGCGCCCGCACCCGACGAAGGACGTGAACGAATGTCCGTGCTGAGGCGCCTGGGCAGGGCGGTCAACCTCCCGATCCGGCGCATCCTCGACCACCGCTTCCATGACATCGCCCACCGGGTGCAGCTCACGCGAGGCGACGTCGCGGAGGTCGACGAGCACGTCGGACGCCTCGACGCGCACCTCGACGGGGTCGTCGCGAAGGTCGACCAGCGCCTCCAGGAGTCGCTCGCCCTGCAGGTGGAGAGCCTCGCGCTCGTCGGCCAGGAGCTGCGGACGGCGACCGATGAGGTCTCCTCGATCACGGCGGACGTCTCGTCGGTCGCCACCGGCGTCGCGCAGATCCGGGAGCACCTCACGCAGCTCACCCGGGACGAGCACCACCGCTACTACGTGGAGCGCCTCGCGCAGCTCAGCGGCACCGGGCAGCTCGACGATCTCGACCAGGACGCAGCCGACCTCGTCAACTACGCCCTCAGCCATCGCGGCTACTCCGCCCAGGCGGGTCTCTGGCTGAACCCCCCGGTCGTCGTCAACCACCGCAAGGGCGCCGTCGAGGTCTCGACCGTCAACGAGCGCATCGTCGAGGTGCCGTTCGCGATGCGCGCGCTCGCCCCGCTGAACCCGGGCGCGCGCGTCCTCGACTTCGGAAGCTCCGAGAGCACCGTGGCGCTCTCGCTCGCCTCGCTCGGCTTCGAGGTGACGGCGCTGGACCTCTCGCGCTACCCGTTCACGCACCCGAACCTCACCGCCGTGCGGTCCGCGCTCGAGAGCTGGGAGTGCGCGCCCGGCGCCTTCGACGGAGCACTCGTCATCTCGACGGTCGAGCACGTCGGGCTCGGCTGGTACGGCGAGGACCCCAGCAGCTACGACGACGTGCAGGCGATGGCGCGCATCCGCGCGCTGGTGCGCCCCGGCGGCGTCGTCGTCCTCACCGTCCCCTACGGCACGGCAGAGGTCACCGAGGTGCAGCGCGTGTACGACCGCGAGGGCGTCGACCGGCTCCTCGAGGGCCTCGAGGTCACCGAGAGGATCGTCGTGGAGGAGACGGGCGGACGCTGGGTGCCGGCGGAGGAGTCGACCGCGCACGCCGTCGCGCTCGTGAGCGCCCGCGTCCCGGACGCATGACCCTTCCCGGCGGCGCGGTCTGGCTCGACGCCCAAGGGGCGCAGAACCGCACGCACTTCGATCGCGGGATCCCGCGGTACGTGCGTGACCACGCCCTCGCCCTCACGCGGGTGGCGCCCGAGGCCCTCGCCGCCGTCGGACTCAACCCGGACCTCCCGCTCACCGCGAACTTCCAGCCGTTCGTCGGCTCGGGAGTCCTGCGCTGGGAGGGAGACGCGCGACCCGGGACGGTCCCGCGGATCTTCCACGCCATGTCGCCGTTCGAGCTGCAGACGCCGCTCGACGTCATCTGGCCGCAGTGGGCGCGCGGGACGGACGTCCGCACGGCGGTGACGCTCTACGACCTCATCCCGCTCGTCTTCCCCGACCACTACCTGCGCGCGCCGGAGATGCGGGCGCGCTACGAGGCTCGGGCCGAGTTCGTGCGCACGGTCGACCGCATCTTCGCGATCTCGCAGACGACCGCCGACGACGCCGTGCGGCTCCTCGGCGTCCCGGAGAGCCGCGTGACGGTCATCGACGCGGGCGTCACCGAGCACTTCGCGGAGGCCTTCGCCGACGCCGAGGAGGCACGGCACGTCATCGAGGCGTGCTTCCCCGAGATCCGCGGCGCGGGCACGTTCATGCTCTACGTCGCGGGCATCGAGTTCCGCAAGAACCTCGACCGGCTCATCGAGGCGCACGGCCGCACGTCCGAGGGCTTCCGGGACGCCCATCAGCTCGTCATCACGTGCCGGATGCGCGAGGTCGACGAGGAGCACCTCCGCGGCGTCGCGCGGCGCGCGGGCCTGCGCGACTCGGATCTCGTCCTCACGAACTACGTCACCGACACGGAGCTCGCCGCGCTCTACGCGACCTGCCGGCTCTTCGTCTTCGCGTCGTTCTACGAGGGGTCCGGCCTCCCCATCCTCGAGGCGATGTCCTGCGGCGCGCCCGTCGCGGCGTCCTCGACCTCGACGTCGCCGGAGATCCTCGGCGATCTCGAGGCGACGTTCGATCCCTACGAGCCGGACGACATGGCGCGCGTCCTCGAGCGCACCGCGAGCGACGACGAGGCTCTCGCGCGGCTGCGCGAGCGCTCGGCGCGGCGCGTCGGCGAGTACAGCTGGAAGCGCACCGCCGAGGAGACCGTCGAGGGGTACGAGGCCATGCTGCGTGGCGAGGGCCGCCGGCGCGCGCGGAAGCGGACGAGGATCGGGCTCCACACCCCGTGGCCGCCCGAGCGGTCGGGGATCGCGATGTACAACCGCAGGCTCGTCGCGGAGCTCGCCGAGCACGTCGACGTCGACGTCGTCGTCTCCGGCCCTGCCGACGGCTTCGAGCAGCCCGACCTGCCGGGCGTGCGCTACCTGCCCGCCCTTTCCGACGGACGCGTCGACGGGATCCGCGTCCACGACCGCGTCGTCTACTGCATGGGGAACTCGCACTTCCACCACGCGATCTACGCGGCGCTGCTGCGCCGCCCCGGCATCGTCGTCGCGCACGACGTCCGCCTCGGAGGGTTCTTCTCCACCTACGTCGAGAAGGAGCACCCCGAGGACCCGGACCTGAGGCTCGTCCACCGCTACGAGGACCAGTACGGCGGCCGCCTCGGCCTCGACCTCTACGCGCACCGCCCCGACCCGTGGCAGCAGTCCGACCTCGGCGTCTACCTCACCCAGGAGATGCAGCGTCACGCGGAGAGGGTCCTCGTGCACTCGCGCTACGCCGCCGACCTGATGCGTCTCGACGCCGTTCCCGAGCCACCCGCGCCGGTGAGCGTCGTCCCGTTCGCGTTCCCCGACGTGGGGCCCGCGACGGAGCGGCCGCTCGACCCCGAGGGCGGGACCGTCGTGAGCTTCGGGATCGTCTCCGAGGTGAAGATGTGGGACGTCCTGGTCGAGGCGCTCCTCCACGTCCGCCGTCGTCGTCCGCACGCGCGGCTCGTCTTCGCGGGCGGGGCGCCCGAGGACGAGCTGGCGCGACTCCGCGCCCGCGCCGAGGAGCTGGGCGTCGCCGACGCGGTCGACGTCCTGGGGCACGTCGACGACGAGACCTACCGCCGCCATCTCGTGACCGCGAACGTCGCGGTGCAGCTGCGCCGCATCCAGAACGGCGAGGCCTCCGCGGCGGTCGCCGATGCGCTCGCCGCCGGTGCGCCCACCGTCGTCACCGCCGAGGGCTGGGCGACCGAGCTGCCCGACGACGCCGTCGTGAAGGTCCCGCTCGACCTCAGCTCCCCCGTCCTCGCGGGCGCGATCCTCTCGGTCCTCGACGACCCGCAGCGGGCCGCGGCGATCGGCGAGGCGGCGCGGACCCTCGCCGCGGGCTCGAGCTTCTCCCGCGTCGCCGAGGCGTACCTCGAGATCCTCGGGGTCGGCTGAGGGCGAGGACGAGGACGTGGCCGCCGACGATCGCGAGCACGACGCGGACGAGGAGCGCCTCGCGCTCCGGCTCCGGGTCGAGCGCCTCGAGCGCGAGCTGGAGGTCGCGAACGTCGCGCTCGGCCAGCGGACGGCGCTCCTCGACGTCCTCGGCGGCTCTCGGCTCTGGCGGGGGGTCGCTCGGGCGCGGCGGTGGCGCGAGATCGTCTCGCCGGCGGCCGCGGTCGCCGCCGGCCATGACGCGGGGCTCGCGGCGGGGGTCGCGCGCATGCCGCTCGCCGGGCTCCTCGCCGAGGCGGGCGCGGACGCGGAGTGGCGGGACGAGATCGACGTCGCCGGGGTCGTGCTCCCCGGCGTCCTCGCCGATCCCCCGGCCACGCTCAGCTGGCGGATCGACGCGACGGGGTCGCGCGTCGCCGTCCGGACGTTCGCGGCGCTGCGCCCCGGAGCGTGGCTGCACAACCGCGGCGGCGTCCGCTTCCGGCTGACGGCGCGCGAGACCTCCGGCGCGGTCCGCGCGGAGACGGCCGTCGACGTCCACCCGGCGGGGAGGCCGGCGGACCGCCGCTGGATCCCGCTCACGCTCGACCTCGGGGACGACGCGGGCGCGGTCGTCGTCGAGCTGGCGACCGACGTCCCCGGGGACGCGGATCCGTCGTTCTCCTGGGCGGCCTGGGGGGATCCCGTCCTCCTCGTCGCCGAGCCGGGCGTCGCCCCGGACGCCCTCCCGAGCCGCGCCGCGGCGCTGCGGGCGGCGGTGCGCGGGCGGTCGCGCGGGACGGAGACTGCGACCTCGGAGCGGGTCGCCGCGGAGGCGGCGCCGGCCGTCTCGCTGCTCATGCCGGTCCACGATCCCGACCCGGGCCTGCTGCGCGCGACGCTCGACTCCGTGCGCGCGCAGACCGACGGCACCTGGCAGCTCTGCGTCGCCGACGACGGGTCCCAGGACCCGGCGGTCCGCGAGCTGCTGCGCGAGGCGGCCGGCGACCCGCGGATCGTCGTCGACCGCAGCGAGGAGGCCGGCGGCATCTCGGCCGCGACCGGCCGTGCCCTCGCGCTCGCGACCGGCGAGCACGTCGCGACGCTCGATCACGACGACCTCCTCGCGCCCGACGCGATCGCCGCGGTGCGCGCCGAGCTCGCCCGGCGCCCCGACGTCGACGTCCTCTACAGCGACAACGACAAGGTCGAGGGGGCGGGGACGCGCTTCGCCCCCGCCCTCAAGCCGGGCTGGGCCCCCGACTACCTGCGCTCGTGCATGTACACGCTGCATCTCGGCGTGTACCGGCGTGCCCTCGTCGAGGAGGTCGGCGGCTGGCGGTCGGCGCTCGACGGCGCGCAGGACCACGACCTCGTGCTGCGCCTCTCGGAGCGCACGGACCGCATCGCGCACGTCCCGCGCACCCTCTACTCGTGGCGCGCGCACTCCGGCTCCGCGTCTCTCGACGCCGCCGCGAAGGACGTCGCGTTCGACCGCGGCGCGCAGGCGGTCGCCGAGCACCTCGCGCGCTGCGGCGTCGACGCGACCGCCGAGAGGCTCCCGGTCCCTGGGCGCTACCGCGTCGTCCACCCGCGGGGGAGCGAGCGCGTCGCCGTCGTCCGCGTCGACGGGCACGGCGAACTCCGGGAGCGGGCCGGGGACGCGGACGTCGTCGTCCTCACGGCACTCGACGCCGAGCCGGTCGCGGAGGCCTGGGAGGCGGAGCTGTGCGGCCCGCTGCGGGAGCCGGGGGTCGGCGCCGTCGCGCCCGTCGTCGTGGACGCCGCGGGCCGCGTGGTCGAGGCCGGACGCGCCCTGATCGCCGGACTGCCCCTCCCCGTGCACCCGGGGGCGCCGGTGACCGGGGACGAGGTCCCCGACGAGCTCACGATGGTGACGAACCGCTCCGCCGCGGGCGGCGTCGTCGCCGTCCGCGCCGCGGACCTCGAGGCGCTCGGCGAGCTCGACGCGCTCGCCCTCGTCCGCCTCACGGCGGCGCTCACGGCGCGCGGCGCGCGGCTCCTCGTCACGCCGCACGCGCCGTGGCGGGTCGCTGGGGCGGCGCCACCCGCGGACGTCGCCGCCCTGCGGCGCTTCGCCGCCGCGCACGCGGGCCGCCGCGACCCGCTCTACAGCCCGCGGCTCTGGCAGGACCGCGCCGCGCACGTCGTCCCCCGGGCGCTCACCGGCCGGCTCCTGGCGGACGTCGCGACGTGAGCGCCCCCGGGGTGAACGTGGTGGGCTACCTCCGCTCGGAGTCGGGGGTGGGACAGGCCGCGCGTGCGGTCGTCGCGGGTCTCGACGCCGCGGGCGTCCCGCTGCTGCCCGTCCACCCGCCCGACGTGCCGCCGTCGCGTCAGGGCGTCGCCTTCGCGACCGTGCCGCCCGAGCGGGCGGTGTTCCCGACGCATCTCCTCGCGATCACCGCCTTCGAGACGCCGGGATTCGCGGAGCGGGTCGGCCCGCGGTTCTTCGCCGACCGTCGCACCATCGGGCTGTGGTGGTGGGAGGTCGACGTCTTCCCCGAGATCATGCACCCGGGGTTCGACCACGTCGACGAGGTCTGGGCCGGCTCCGAGCACATCGCCGCGGCGATCCGGCCGGTCGCGGGCGAGACGCCGGTCCGCACGGTCCGCGTGCCCGTCCACGCGCCGAGGGCGAGCGGGCGGACCCGGGCCGGCCTCGGCCTGCCCGACGGCCCGCTCTTCCTCCTCGTCTTCGGCTACTACTCGAGCGTCGTGCGCAAGAACCCCGCCGGCGCGATCGAGGCGTTCACGCAGGCGTTCGCCCCCGGTGAGGCGTCGCTCGTCGTGAAGTGCATCGACCACGAGGCGCATCCCGCCGAGCACGCCGCGCTCGAGGCGCTCGCGGCCCGCCACCCGGACGTCCACCTGCGGCCCGGCTACCTCGACGCCGCCGAGATGGACGACCTCCTCGTCCATGCCGACGCCGTCGTCTCGCTGCACCGCGCCGAGGGCTTCGGCTTCACGCCCGCCGAGGCGATGGCCGCCGGCAAGCCGGTCGTCGCGAGCGGGTACTCCGGCAACCTCGACTACATGACCGCCGAGAACGCCTTCCTCGTCGGCGGGAGGCTCGTCCCGATCGGGGACGACGGCGCGCCCTATCCCGCCGACGGTCGCTGGTGGGACCCGGACCTCGACGAGGCGGCGGCGCACATGCGGCGCATCGTCGAGGACCCGGCCGAGGCGCAGCGCCGCGGCGAGCGCGCGGCGCGCGACATGGCCGAGCGCTACTCGGCGGCCGAGACCGGCGCGACGATGCGCGACGCGCTCGAGGCCGCGGGGGCATCGGCGCGGGCCCCGCTCGCGGCACGCTGGCGCGCGCGCCGGCTGCGCGCCACCCGTCGCTGAGGTCAGCCCGGGGGCGCCGGCGCCGGCACCGGCACGCCGAGCGGAGGCACCTCGATCCCCCACACGCTGCCGACGCGGGAGAGATCGACCGTCGCGCCGTCGTCGAGGACGGCGACCGCCTCGTTCGCGAACCTCTCGCGGCGCACGTCGGTGACGGATCGGACGGCGACGCCGTCGCCGATCTCGGCGTCGACCGCGGCCTCGCAGCTGCCGGCACCGCCGCTCGCCCGGATGAAGGCGTCGCGCTGCGTCGGAGTGAGGAGCTCGCACACGCGGCTCTCGTCGCCCGCGGCGCGGGCATCGAGATAGTGCCGCGCGAGGAGTTCGACCGCCGCGTCGTTGTCGTCCTCGTAGCCGCAGCCGGCGACGAGGAGCACCGCTGCGCCGACGGCGAGAGCAAGTCGCCTCACGATCCGCCTCCGGGCCGGCCGAGCGCGACGTGGACGTAGTGGACGCGCCCGCCGGCCCACTCGCCGCGCCCGATGACGCGTGGAGCGACGCCCGCCGTGCGCATCGGCGCGACCGCGGCCGCCGCCTTCCCCGGCGTCTCTGCGACGACGACGACCTCCGCGGTCGTCGGCTGGCGCAGCATGCGGAGGTCCGCCGGGCTCGGCTCGCCGATCGGGTTCTGCGCGAACGGGTCCTGGACGCCGCCGCCCTGGTGAGGAAGGGCCGACCAGCCGATGAAGAGCGGCTCGGTGGCGAAGTCGCTGAGGAGGAGGACCTGGCCGTCGGGCTCGCCGCGAGACACGAGGTCCATGAGCTCCTCGGAGGCGCCGTACAGCGCGACCTCGTCGGAGCCCGAAGCGGCGAAGTCGCCCGTGTTCGCGACCCCCGCCTTGCCCGCCGGCGTGAGCTCCCACATCATCACGAGGCCTGCGAGCAGCCCCGCGGCGACCGTCGACCGCGTGGCGCGAGTCGCCGTCGCGACGACGGGGACGGCGACCGTGACGATCAGGAGCACGACGAGCAGTGCCGTGCTCGTGCGCACCTCGTCGTAGAAGGAGACCGCGTCGTCCGCGGCGAGGCGGATGGCGAGGCCGGTCGCCGCCGACGCGGCGACCATCGCGACCGCGACACGGGCTCCGGAGGACCCCTCGTCGCGCCGCGTCCACTCATGGGCGAGCAGGCCGAGCCCGAGGACGATCGTCACCGCGGTCCCGCTGTAGGCCCACCACGTCTCGATCACCGAGGACGTCATGAGCCAGCGGTACGTCCACAGGGTGCCCGTGTAGACGATCGCCGCCTGCGCGACCCGGGCGGGGACGTCGGTGCCGAGGATGCGCCCGCGCATCGTGATGACCAGGGCGAGGATGACGACGACGGGCGCGTAGATCCGCGGCTCGTTGCGCAGCCACTCGGAGGCGGGGACCTGGAACGGCGCGGCGCGGCGCTCGTTGTCGTCGAGGAAGTTCAGCGTGGGCTCGACGAGATCGGCGGGCGAGAGTCCGCCGAGCTGGACGACGTAGAGCAGCCAGCCGCCAGCGAAGACGGCGACGGCGCCGGCGGCGGCCGCGGCCGCGCGGCGCAGGAGCTCGACGACCTCCGGCCGGCCGCCGCGCAGGGCGGCGACCGCCTCCGGCAGAGCGATCGCGACGACGACGGGGAAGGCGACGGCGTTCGCGAACATCGCGATCGAGACGAGGCCGCCGGCGGCGGCCGCGGACCCGAGGCGCGCGCGTCGGGAGGTCCCGAGATGCCACGCGGCGATCGCGGCGATGCTCGCCGGGATCATCACGTAGGTCGTGTAGTCCCAGAGCACGCCGCGCAGGTAGAACGGCGTGAGCGCGACGAGGAGGACCGTCCCCGCCGCGACGGGCCGGGACGCGAACCGCCGGAAGAGTGCGTACACCGCGACGCCCGTCGCCACGAGGATCGCGTAGCGAAGGACGAGGTATCCGCCGACGGGCCCGAGGAGCGCGGACGACCACTCGATGGGAAGGATCGCGGGGAAGCGGACGCCGTAGTACGAGAAGCCGAAGTTCTCGATGAGCGTCCCGAGCTGCCACCCGTGACCCGAGTAGAACCACGCGTCCGGATGCGAGAGCTGGTTGACGAGCGGCGCCCGGAGGGCGGCGACCGCCACCAAGGGCGCGAGGAGGACCGCGACGAGCCCGAGGCGATCGGTGAGGAGGCCCGCGAGCCGCGAGCGCGGCTCACGCGGCCGCGCGTCACCGGGCATCGGCGCCCTCGCCGGGCTTTCGCGTCACCCGCACGAGGTCGTAGCGCAGCTCGCCGTCGGCGAGCGCGCCCGCGCGCACCCGCTCGCCGCGCGCGCCGGCCCGGGCGAGCGCCCTCCGCGCCGCCGCGATCTGCGCCGCCTGCGGCGCGAGCACGAGCACGTGCGTCACGGCGGGCGCCTGCAGGCGCGCGACGCCGAGCGGGGTCACCGCGGAGACGGGCTCCGGCACGCCGACGACGTTGAGCGTCTGCCCGTAGTGGATGAGGTCGATCCACGCGACCTGCGTGATCGGGGCGTTCCCGGGATACCAGAGCAGGATCTCCTCGCCGGGCCGCTCGTTGTCGCGGATGAGCTCCGCGACCTCCTTCGCCGCCGGGTAGGCGTCCCACTCGAGCGACGCGTCGTCGCTGAAGATGCCGGTCTCGCCGCGCGCGTCGAGCGTCGTCGGCGCGTAGAGGAAGACCTGGACGATGACGAGGGCGCCGACGGCGGCGGCGAGCCCGGCCGTCGCCTGCCGGCGCACCGCGACGACCGCGGCGAGGACGAGCCCCGCCCCGAGGACGAGGAAGCTCGCGCCGTCGCCGGTCATCCAGTCGTAGGCGTCGAGGGCAGCGCCCTCGCCGAGCCGGATGACGAGCGCCGTCGCGACCGCCCCGCCGACGAGCCAGGCGACGCGCCGGCGGGCGTCCGCCGCGCCCTCGGCGAGCGCCGAGAGGAGCACGCCGGCGGCCGGGACCATGAAGATCGCGACGACGTTGAACGCCCACCAGGTCTCGAGCACCGACGAGGTGACGCCGAAGCGGTAGAGCCACAGCAGGGCGGTGAAGCCGAGGAGGCACTGCGCGACGCGCGCGCGGATCGTCGTCGAGAGGGTCTCGCGCCCGAGCGCCGCCGCGGTCGCGATGCCGAGGAGCACCGGCGCCCACAGTCGCGGCTCGTTGTCGATCCAGGCGCTCACCGGGAGCTGGTACTGCGCCGAGTTCTCCTCGTTGTTGGAGAGGAAGTCGATGGTCGGGCGCAGGAGGTCGTCGGGGCCGAGTCCGCCGAGGACCACGAGGTAGCCCAGGTAGCCGACGACGAAGGTGCCCGCGCCGCAGCCGAGCCCGACGAGCGTGCGGCGGGCGAGAAGCGAGACGGCGCCGTCGCGGCGGCGGACCGCGGCGACGGCCTCGACCGCGAAGAGGACGAAGAGGGCGAGGCCCATGATCGCGTTCGCGAACACCGCGATCGAGAGCGCGACGCCCGCCGGGATCGTCCATCGCGCGGGCCGGTCGTCCGCCCAGAACCAGAGCGCGAGCCCGGTGACGCCGGCCGAGACGACGACGAAGCTCGTGTAGTCCCACAGGAGCATGCGCGTCCAGAACGCGTTGACGAAGAGCAGGACGACCGCGCCGAGCGCGACCGGCGCCGACGCGAAGCGGCGCGCGAGCGCGTAGACCGCCGCCGCGCTCACGACGGCGAGCACGTAGCGCAGGACGACGTAGCCGAGCTGGGCGCCGAAGACCTTGTCGAAGATCCCGATCGAGAGGATCGGCGGGAAGCGGACGGCGAAGTAGTTCCAGCCGTAGACGTCGAAGTGGTGCTTGGGCGTCCAGGCGTAGCCGCTGTAGAACCAGGCGTCGGCGAACTCGAGCTGGTTGATGAGCGGGAGCCGGAGCGCGAGGACCGTGACGATCGGCCCTAGGAGGAGGACCGCGAGGACCGGCCGCGGGACGGCGCTCAGCCGGAGGTCGCGTGGCCGGTGCATTCGAGGATGCAGTGGGTGAACGGGATGCGCAGGAGGTCGCCGCGGACGTGGACCTCCACGTCGGCGAAGGACGAGCGCGCGAGGTCGGCGTAGCCCTCGGGACCGAGGACGTGCTCGCCGCGGTCCCGCGAGATGACGGCGCGGGCGGCCCGCGACTGCTCGGGCGCGAACACCGGGTCGACCGTGACGCAGCGGCCCTCGGGCTTCAGCGCCCGCGCCGCCGAGGCGAAGAGCCCGCGGCAGCCGTCGGCGTCGATGTGGTGCAGCACGCCGAAGACGATGACGAGGTCGAAGTCGCTCCCGACGTCGAAGTCGGTCGCGTCGCCGGCGATGTACTCGCCGCGGCCGGGGTAGCGCTCCCGCGCGTTCGCGATGTAGGCCTCGCTGTGGTCGATCCCGACGTAGTCGACGTCGCCGAGGTACGGGAGCAGCTCGGCGGGTCCGCAGCCGAGATCGAGGACCTTGTCGCCCGGACGGGGGCGCACGTACTCCCGCACGAGCGTCGTGCGGCTGCGCTGCGCGCCGACCGCGTCGGACCACAGCGAGTAGATCCGCGGCAGCGAGAGCGCGGAGCGGATGCCGGTCGTCGTCTCACCCATGGCGGTCGAGGCTCCTGTGCACGACGTCGACGACCCGCTCGGTGTGCGCCTCGGTCATGCCGACCCAGAGCGGGAGCCGCAGGAGGCGGGCGCTCACGTCGTCGGTGACGGGCAGCTCGTCGGCGCCGGTGCGGCCGAAGCGCTGGCCGGCCGGCGCGCTGTGGAGCGGCACGTAGTGGAAGACGGCGGCGATGCCCTCCTCGCGGAGGCTGTCGAGCATCGCGTCACGCATGTCCGCGGTCGGCATGAGGAGGTAGTAGAGGTGCGCGTTGTGGGTCGCGGCGGCGGGCACGATCGGGCGGCGCAGCCGCCCCTCGGCCTCGAGGTCGGCGAAGCCCGCGTGGTAACGGTCCCAGATCGCGAGGCGGCGCGCCGTGATGTCGCGCGCCTCCTCGAGCTGCGCCCAGAGGAAGGCGGCACCGAGCTCGGAGAGGACGAACGAGGAGCCGATGTCGACCCACGAGTACTTGTCGACCTGCCCGCGGAAGAACGCCCGGCGGTTCGTGCCCTTCTCGTGGATGATCTCCGCCCGCTCGACGAGCGCCGGGTCGTTGATGATGAGCGCGCCGCCCTCGCCGCTGATGACGTTCTTCGTCTCGTGGAAGCTGAGCGCGCCGAGCTCGCCGAAGGTGCCGAGCGCCCGGCCCTCGAGCGTCGAGCCCAGCCCTTGCGCGGCGTCCTCCATCACGAGGAGATCGCGTCGGTCGGCGAGCGCGCAGATCTCCGTCATCGCCGAGCCGACGCCCGCGTAGTGGACGGGGGCGATCGCGCGAGTGCGGTCGGTGAGCGCCGACTCGACGAGCGCCTCGTCGATGTTGAGCGTGTCCGGGCGGACGTCGACGAAGACCGGCGTCGCGCCACGAAGCACGACGGCCGTCGCGGTCGACGTGAAGGTGAAGGACGGCACGATGACCTCGTCGCCCGGCCCGAGGTCGGCGAGGATCGCGGCCATCTCGAGCGCGCCCGTGCACGAGTGCGTGAGGAGGACCCGCGCGGCCCCCAGCTCGCGCTCGAGCTGCGTCGTGCAGCGCTCCGCGAACGGGCCGTTGCCCGAGAGCATGGCGCCCTCGATCGCCTCCTGGACGTAGGCGAGCTCGCGGCCGGTGACGTAGGGCTGGTTGAACGGGACGCCCTGCGCGTCGTGCGCGCCGCCCACTACCCGCGGCTCCCCAGGACGAGCCCCGCGACGATGAGGAACGCGCCGACCAGCTTGAGGGCGGTGATCGACTCGTCGAAGAAGATGCCGCTGAGGACGAGGACGATGATGAACGAGGCCGCGATGAACGGATAGGCCTTCGACAGCTCGAGGTGGCTGAGGGCGGCGATCCACGCGGCGGCGGCGACGCCCGTCGCCGCGAGCGACGTGAGCATCCACGGGTTCGTGATGAGCCCGAAGAGGTAGTCGAGGCGCTCGCTCGTCGAGCCGGGGAACACGCCGGCCTTCGAGGTCTGCCACTTCACGATCATCTGCCCGTAGGCCGTGCACACGACCGTGATCGCGACGTAGAGGTAGGCGGTGTCGATCATCGGTCGTCTTCCCAGCGGGCGAGGCCGATGCCGGTCGCTCCGTAGTCGTTGCCGTTGTAGAGCATCCAGCGCGAGCCGGCGTGGTCGAAGACGCATCCGTACTCGACCGAGCGCGACTCCCAGCCGTCGCCGGTCGCCTGCAGACCGCCGGCGCCCTCGACACGATCCCACGTCCGGCCGTCCGGCGACTCCGCGAGGGCGATGCGGTAGGCGTCGCCGCGGACCGAGAACCACATCCGGTACGCGTCGGGGTCCCGGACGACGCTCGGCCGCGCGATCGCGTACTCGGTCTCGTCGGCGAAGTCGATGCACACGTCGCCGGTGAGCGTCCAGTCGATCCCGTCGTCGGAGACCGCGTGCTCGATCCGGTAGTAGTGCTTGGGGCCGTCGGGCGTCTGCTCCCAGCGCACGCCGTTGGTGTGCCACAGCCGCCACACGTCGCCCTCGATCGCCACCCACGGGGACGTGGCGAGGTACGGGTGGTGACGGGTGCGGCCGACGACCGGCCCGTCCGAGGCGCGGGTGAACGTCGCGCCGCCGTCCGTCGAGATCGCGAGGCCGATGTAGGTCGCGAACGGGACGGTCCGGCCGAGCGCCCAGCCGATGTAGTAGAGGAAGAGGTCGCCCTCGTGCTCGACGATCGACGCGCCCATCGCCCCGCTGTCGTCGAAGCCGCCGAGCGGGCCCGGGCGGACGACCGGATCGGGGCGCGGCGCGAAGCGCGTGCGGCCATCGGCGTCGAGCTCGAGCTCGCCGACCCCGGTGACGCTGCGGCCGTCCGCGTCACGCGAGGAGAAGTACATCTCGAGGCCGCCGCTCGTCGCGCGGACGAACGGCACCATCGCGTGCGAGACCGCCCAGTCGCCGATGGCGAGCGAGTCGACGACCCGCCCGATGCGCTGCCAGCCCACGACGCGCCGCCTAGAAGTTGACGTCCCAGCTCTTCAGCTTGTAGGGCTTCGTGCCCGGCACGCTGAGGACGTCGCCCTCCTCGGTGTCGCGCGAGACGACCGCGCCGGCGCCGATGATGCACTTCGGCGCGACCGAGACCCCGTCGTGGAACGTCGCGTTGACGCCGACGAAGACGTTGTCCTGGATGCGGCAGTTGCCCGAGACGACGGCGTGCGAGGCGATGAAGACGTTGTTCTCGATCGTCGTGTCGTGGCCGATGTGGTTGCCGCTCCACAGCACGCAGTTGTTGCCGATCGACACCCCGGGCTGCACGACGTTCGCCTCGAAGATGAACGTGTTCTCGCCGATCGGGAGGTCCGGCCAGACCATCGCCTTCGAGCACACGTAGGTGACGAACTCGTAGCCGGCGGCCTTGCACTCCTCGTAGATCTTCTGGCGGACCTGGTTGACCTTCGAGAACCCCGCGGCCACGAGCATCTTCACCTCGCCGGGCCCGTGCTGCTCGCCGAGCTCCTCGTAGGGGAGGATCGGCAGGCCGTTCAGCTCCTTCGCGTCGACGTAGTCGCCGTGGGCCGTGAACGCCACGACCTCGTGCTCGGAATCCAGGTCGAGGTAGTGATGGGCGACCCGGCCGTAATCGCCGATGCCGAAGATGATGACCTTGCTCACGCTTCGCTCCGTTTCTGGTTCGCGGGGGGACGTCCGTCGGTGCGGACGAGAAGGGTGAACTCGTAGAGCCCGTAGTCGTGCACGAGGCGCACGTCGCGCGAGTGCGCGCGCAGGCAGTGGTCGAGCAGCGCCGCCGGGTCGGCGTAGTGGAGGTCGGGCCGCATGCGGTCGGCGTCTGCGTGTCCGGTGAGCGCGTTGAAGGCGAAGCCCTTGTCGCTCACGACGGCGAGCCGGTCGATCGTCGCGAGGACGTACTCCCGCCAGCGCTCCTCGCGCACGTCGAGCCGCACGTTGAAGATGCCGCTCGCGATCGTGTAGTCGGCGCTGCCGATCTCGGTCTCGTCGGCGGTGAAGCGCACGCCCTCGGAGCCGCCGTGGATGCGCCGGGCCTCCTCGACCATCGTCTCGGAGACGTCGTAGCCGACGTAGGTGAAGGACGGGAACCGCTGCCGCAGGACGTCGACGAGAGCGCCGTAGCCGCAGCCCCAGTCGATGATCGAGAACGGCTCGCCCGGCTCCCGCACGACGGCGAGCAGCTCGTCGAAGCGGACCGACTGACTCTCCTCGCCGTTCCAGTCGACCCCGCGCGGCGTCGTGCCGAACTCCCGGACCCGACCCGTGTAGTACGCCTCGACGGGGGCGATGACGTCCTCGTCGCTCACGCGCGCGCCCCGGCGGCGGGAAGGACGAGGTCGCGGGCGCCGTCGCCGGCGTTGAGGAGGACGTCGAGGACGCTCACCTGCGGGTCGAACGGCGGATGGACCTGCTCGTAGTCCGGGAACGGCCCGTACTCGTGCCAGGCGACCGTCATCCCCTTCTCGTGGAAGCGCTCCTCCTCGAGGTACGACTTCGCCGCCGGCCCCGACACGTACTCCGTCGCGCCCGCGCTCGTGCAGATGCCGAGGAGGCGGTCGGTCTTCGTCCCCTGGGCGCCGTGGTCGCGAGACCACGTGATCGGCGTCGTGATGCCGAGGCGCTCGCAGATGCGCGTGAGGAAGTGGTGGTTGACGTCGCTGAGCATCTCGGACGGGACGGTCTCGTAGAGCTCGCGGACGAAGTCCCCCGCCTCGCCGAAGCCGGCGGCCTTCGCGTAGTTCTGGCGGATCTTCTGCCAGTGGGCGTCGGGCCAGGCCGGGTCGGCGACGCGGGTCTCCTGGATCGCCTGCTCGTACTTGCCCTTCACGTCGACGGCGATCGTGAGCCACTGGGCGCCCTGTGGCGTCTTGATCTTGTTGCGGTTGCGCCAGTCACGGCGCGTGTACTGGGCGTCGTCGAGCAGCACGAACTCGTCGACCGAGTCGATGAGCTCGAAGTAGCCGCGCCACGGGACGTAGTTCGACTGGACGATCGCGACGCGCTTCACGGCGTCGGGCCCTCCTCGCCCGACGCGGCGACCATGTGCCGGCGCTCGACGACGGGATCCTCCTCGTCGTCGGGCGCGCCGACGCGGCTCTGGACGACGTAGAGCGGCCTGCCCTTCACCTGCTCGAAGATCTTCCCGACGTAGAGCCCCGTCACCCCGAGGCTGGTGAGGATCGCGCCGCCGACGATGAGGATGAGGACGGCGAGGCTCGTGAAGCCGGGCAGCGGCCGGTCGACGAAGTACAGCCCGACGAACAGCGCGGCGAGGACGCCCCCGAGCGCGGCGAACATGAGGCCGACGTACATGCTCCAGCGCAGCAGCTTCGTCGTCTGGAAGAACATCCCGTCGATCGCGACCTTCATGAGCTTCGAGAAGGTGTACGACGAGCGACCCGACTCGCGGTGCGAGTACTCGAGGTCGAGCACGGCGCGGTCGAAGCCGAGCCAGTGGACGATGAGCATGTACTGCCGGTCGCGGTCGCCGAGCGAGAGGAAGGCGTCGACGACGGTCCGCGACAGGAGGCTCATCGTCGAGTACTCGGTGTCGATCTCGGTGTCGAGCAGCTTGTTGCGGAGCTTGAAGTAGGCGCGCGTGAGGAACTGCCGGGTGCGCGACTGGTTGCGCTTGTCGCGACGCGTCAGGACGATCTCCGAGCCCGCTCGACCCTTCTCGAGGAGCTGCGGGATGACCTCCGGTGGCTCCTGGAGGTCGCAGTCCATGACGACGACCCACTCGCCCCGCGCCTCGGTGAGGCCGGCCGTGATCGCGGCGTGCTGACCGAAGTTGCGGCTGAGGCGGATCGCGCGGATCCGGGGGTCGCGCGTCGCGACCTCGGCGAGCCAGGCCCAGGCGCCGTCGGGGCTGGCGTCGTCGACGAGGACGGCCTCCCAAGAGGGGACCGTCGCGTCGAGCGACTCGTGCAGCCGGCGAACGAGGGCCTCGAGGCAGTCGACGCAGCCGTAGACGGGGACGACGACGCTGAGGACGGGACCGGCCGGCCGCGGGGATGGGGGATCCTCGTGGCTGCGGATCGTCGGATCGTACTGGGGATTCACCGCAGGAGCGGGCGGGACGCGACGATGCGCGCGGGTCGGAAGCGGTCGCGGACGACGCGACCCCTCGCGAGGTCGACCTCGAGGATGCCGGTGGTCGAGGTCCCCGGCGAGACCGCCGAGAACACGAAGTTGCCGAGGCTGTAGGCGACGAGACGGCCCTTCCGCGGCCGGCGGATCGGCTGGAGGACGTGCGGGTGATGCCCGAGGACGGCGGTCGCGCCGGCGTCGATCGCGAGGCGGGCGAGCGACCGCTGCTGCGCGGACTCCCGGCGGTCCTTCTCGATGCCCCAGTGGAAGCTCGCGACGACGACGTCGGCCTCCCGGCGGGCGCGGCGGATGCTCGCCCGCACGCGGCCGGGGAACGCCCAGGCGCTGCCCGGCCGGTCGCCGACGGCGCGGAAGTCGAAGGGGAGGATGTTCCCGAACGCGACGAAGGCGACCTTCAGGCCGAGCGCCTCGACGACCTGGTGGCGATAGGCCGCTGCCTCGGTCGCGCCCGCGCCGACGGGTGTCATCCCGTAGCGCCGGGTCGCGCGCAGGGTGTCGAGGAGCGCGGTCCGTCCGTAGTCGCCGGAGTGGTTGTTCGCGAGGCTGAGGACGTCGAGGCCGCCGCGGCGGGCGGCCGCACGCAGGGACGACGGGCGGCCGCGGAAGGTGAACGTCTTCGCGATGGCGGAGCCGCGCAGGCTCACGGCGCACTCGAGGTTGCCGACGGCGATGTCGGCGGCCCGCAGCCGCCGTCCGACGCTCGTCCACGGGTAGCCCGTGCCGTGGCGGGCGATCATCGCGCCCGGGCCGTCGCCGAGGTTGATGTCGCCGACGGCGGCGAGGCGGAGCGGCCGGACGTCGATGCGCACGCTCCGCGAGATCCGGCCGTCGGCGGTCTCGGCCCGCAGGCGCAGCTCGCCGGCCTCGTCCGGGGCGCGGAACACCGTGGCCTGCCCGACCTCGGTGATCGGCTCCCCGCGGTTCACCCAGTCGCCGTCCCGGCGCTGCTGGATGCGGATGGGGCGCGGCATGTCCTCCGTGCGGACGACGACGCGGCCGCCGGGCGCGACCTCGTCGTCTGCGAGGACCCGCGCGTCCTCGACGACCGGGGAGGGCACCGGGGCGGGGGCGGCGGGCACGGGCGTCTGCGCCGAGGCCGGCGATGACGCGGCGGCGGCGAGGAGGACGAGCGCGAGCGACACGCGACGCACGGGCCGGATCCTCGCAGGCGCGAGACTGTCGCGTGTGACCGCGTCCCCGGCCGCCTCACCGCGTCTCGCGCTCGTCGCGTGCATCCTCGGCTCGGCGGTCGTCTTCATCGACACGACGGTCGTCAACGTCGCGCTCCCGGCGATCCGCGACGACCTCGACGCGGGGCTCTCCGGCCAGCAGTGGGTCGTCGAGGCCTATCTCCTGCTGCTGTCGTCGTTCGTCCTCGCGGGCGGGGCGCTCGGGGACGTGCTCGGGCGGCGGCGGGTCTTCGAGTGGGGCATCACGGGGTTCCTCGCGACGAGCCTCCTCTGCGCCGTCGCGCCCACCGTCGAGACGCTCGTCGCGGCTCGGGCGCTGCAGGGCCTCGCAGGAGCCCTGCTCGTGCCGAGCACCCTCGCGATCATCACCGAGACGCATCCCGATCCCGTCGAGCGCGCGAAGGCGATCGGCGCGTGGACGGCGGGGACGAGCGCGGCGATCGCGATCGGGCCGCCGGTCGGGGGGCTGCTCGTGGACGCCGTCTCGTGGCGCCTCGTCTTCGCGATCAACGTGCCGATCCTCGCGGTGACGCTGTGGCTCGCGATCCGGCACGTCCCCGACCTCGCGCCGCCCGCGGGCGAGGAAGGGCGGGTCGACTGGGTCGGCGGGCTGCTCGCCGCGGGCGGGCTCGGCGCCGTCGTCTTCGGGCTCATCGAGCAGCCGGACGAGGGGTGGGGAGCGCCGCTCGTCGCCGGCCCGCTCGTCGCGGGGGCGGCGCTGCTCGCCGCGTTCCTGTGGTGGGAGCGCACGACGCCGGCGCCGATGGTGCCGCTCGGGATGTTCCGCGTCCGCGACTTCTCGGTCGCGAACGCGGCGACGCTCACGGTCTACGCGGGGCTCGGGTCGGCGACGTTCTTCGTGGCGATCTTCCTGCAGCAGGTCTCGGGCTACACGGCGACGGAGGGCGGGCTCGCGCTCGTGCCGATCACGGTCTGCCTCGTGCTCTTCTCGCGGGCCTGGGGCGGGCTCGCGCAGCGCCTCGGCCCGCGACCGTTCATGACCGCGGGACCGCTGGTCATGGCCGTCGGCCTCCTGCTCTTCACGCGCGTCGACGACACCGCCCGCTACGCGGCCGAGGTGCTCCCGGCCGCGGCCGTCTTCGGGCTCGGGCTGTCGATGACCGTCGCCCCGCTCACCGCGACGGTCCTCGCGGCCGTCGAGGACCGCCGGGCGGGGGTCGCCTCCGGCATCAACAACGCGATCGCGCGGGTCGCCGGCCTGCTCGCGATCGCGGCGGTCGGCGCCGTCGTCGCCGGCCGGCTCGGGGAGTCGTCGTTCACCGACGCGGAGGTCGGGGCCGCCGTCGACGCCTTCCACGCGGGGATGATCGTGAGCGCCGCGCTCGTCGCGGCGGGCGGGGTGACGAGCCTCGTGGGGCTGTCGCGGCGGGCGTGAGGGCGTAGAACATGTGCTACGGTCGGCAGGTGTCCGACGACGTCTCCGTCCGCGAGCTGCGCAACCACACGGCCGACGTCCTGCGGAGGGTCGAGGCCGGCGAGCGCCTTCGAGTGACGGTCGACCGCCGGCCCGTCGCCGAGCTCGCCCCGCTCCCCTCGCGCCGCACGTGGGTGCCGCGGGCGCGGGTGATCGAGGGGCTCACGCAGGCCGACACAGGGCTGGGCGCAGAGCTCGCGGACGCGCTGCCGGACACCGTCGACGAGGTGTGAGGGGACTCCTCGACACCTCGGTGTTCATCGCGGGTGAGCAGGGGCGGCGGCTCGACGTCGCCGCGCTGCCCGACGAGGCGGCGATCTCGGTCGTCACGCTCGCCGAGCTCGAGCTCGGCATCCACATGGCGACCGACGAGGCCACGAGAGCCGTGCGCCTGCGCACGCTCGACGCTCTGCGGACGACGTACGTGGCGCTGCCGGCCGACGAGGCCGTCGCATCCGCCTTCGCAGAGCTCGTCGCGGTCGCACGCCGCCAGGGTGGACGCCCGCGGATCCAGGACGCCTGGATCGCCGCGACGGCACGCGCCCACGGCGTGCCGGTCTTCACGCAGGACGCCGACTTCGACGACCTCGAGGTCGACGTCGTCCGGGTCTGAGGCCGGGCGTGGGCGGCAGGCGCGCCGACGACGGGCGCGCGGTGGCACACTGTCTCGTCGTGAAGCAGCGCCTCGAAGGGTTCCGTCAGCGCCACCCGGTGAGCGCCGACCTCCACCGCAAGATGGCGTGGGCCGCTCTCGGCGTTCTCACGCTCATCGTCTTCACCGGTGCGGCCGTCCGGCTCACCGGCTCGGGTCTCGGGTGCCCGACGTGGCCGAAGTGCACCGACGAGTCGCTCGTCACCGAGCAGCTCGGCACGCACGAGGCGATCGAGTTCGGCAACCGGCTCGCGACGTTCTTCGTCGGGGTTCCGGCCGTTCTCGCCTTCCTCTTCGCGTGGCTGCGGCGGCCGTTCCGCAAGGACCTTCTCGTCCTCTCGGGCATCGTCGCGGCGACCGTCCCGGCGCAGGCGGTGCTCGGCGGCATCACCGTCCTCACCGGCCTCAACCCGTACACGGTCATGGGGCACTTCATGCTCTCGATGGTCGCGCTCTTCTTCGCGGTCATGGTCGTGTGGCGCACGGAGCGGGAGCGGCGCGGCGCGCCGGAGCGTCCCCGGCACGGCCGGCGCCTCGTCCTCGCGACGCGGGGCCTCGGGGTCTACGGATTCCTCGTCCTCCTCATGGGGACGGCGTCGACCGCCGCGGGTCCGCATGCGGGCGGCGACGGGACCGGCGACGTCGTCCCGCGTCTCGACTTCAAGGGCGCCGACACGCTCGACTTCGTCATCACCGGCCACGCGCGCGTCGCCGCCGTGTACGGCGTCCTCGTCGTCGCCCTGTGGTGGGTCGCCCGCCGGGCGCGCGCCGACGCGTCCCTCGTCCGGGCGCTCACGTTCGTCGCGCTCGCGATGGCGGTGCAGGGCGTCGTCGGGAACATCCAGTACCACGCCGAGCTGCCCGCCGAGATCGTGTGGGTCCACGTCGCGCTCGCCGCGCTCACGTGGAACGCGATCGTGTGGTCGGTGCTCGCGGCGGGGGTGCCGCGCGAGGAGTCCCTCGCCGAGCCGGTCGCCCCGGTCGCGGAGAGCGACGCGCGCGCGCCGGCGGGCGCGGGCGCCTGAGGGCTCGGGCGCGGGCGCACGCGGGGCGCGAGCGCCATCGCCGTCACCAAGCGGTCGGCGCGAGGGGCGAATCGAACGCGCGTTGATTTGACCCCCTATATGGGAGCGAATCGAACGCGCGTTGATTTCGCGCCCCCCTCGCGCGGGCGCCCTCCCGGTCGCGGCCCGGCGAGAACTCAGATCGGCGCGCTCTGCGGCACGCTTTGAGCTCTCGGCGGGACGGGCGCGCCGGCTGACGCCGACGGCGACGGCGCCCCGGCCCGCGCGCAGCAGCGCCCCGGCGCCGCGCCCCCACCGGCGCTGCCGACGCCCCACGCGCTCAGAACAGCGTGCCGACGACCCGCGGGGCGAACTCCGCGAGGCCGAGGAGGAGGGCTCCGGTCGTCACGCCGAGCGCCGCGGGGAGGGACTTCGCCAGGCGGCGACGGAGTCTCCGGAGGGATCGCTCCCTTCGAGAGAAGGCGCTCGCGTAGATGTGCATGGGCCGGGCCATTCGCATCCCTCTACTTCTGCGAAGTGGACCGTAGGAGGCCTGTCGGACGCAAGGATCGTTCGGGGCCGACCCTGCATCTTGCGGGGTTTTCTCCGCCGCCCACGGCGACGTGCGCTCAGGGCCGGTCAAGCGCGTGGCCGCGGCCGTCGGCGAG